>CAKTHQ010000010.1 GCA_934565415.1 uncultured Oscillospiraceae bacterium | reverse complement strand
GTGGGCACCCCCTCCATGCAGGAGGGGGGAAGAGCTTGCCTTCGGTACCTACCGTTTACCCCGTCAAATCCCCATTTATCGAGGATTTCAAAGTGTACTGTTTCCAATCATTGCTTTGGCAGTGTGATCGTCTCCGGCCCGACGGCGGTATTCTGGCCCAGATACCACAGCTCTGTGGTGATATCCGGAATATCGGAAAGGAAACCAAAGGTGGCTTCTCCGGCGATGGTACGGGTGACGGTTTTGCTGTGGGCGGGCAGGTTGGTACCGAAGGGAAGGGAAATGTCCAGGTTGCCGATTTTGCTGTTCTGGGTGTAAATGTACAGGTCGTCATCTGTTTCGTTTTCGATGTACAGGTAGAATTCTGCCTCGGAAGGGGTATCCTCGTACAGAAGCTTCGCACCCCGGTAGACGATTTTCAGGCCATCCTTGTCAAACAGCACCGGGCCGTCTTCGCAATTGCCCTGGACATAGCCTTGGGTGGGGGTTATGGGGAAGGAAAGGGGGGATAGGGTTTCCCGAACTGCCCAGGTGTCCGGGTCCCGGAGCTCCAGCTCCAGGGTCATTGTTTGTACGGTTTGAACCTGGCAGAGGTCCAGACCGTCAGAGTCGATGTACAGGGTGGTGTCTAACGGAATGTTTTTTGTAATATCGCCATCCATATAGCAATAGTCGTTCATGCAGAAGCCGTTGATAGTCAGGTTTTTTACCGTTACCCGCACATCCCGGCTGCTGTAGAGATACATAGGGATTTCTTCCTGGAAGCTGCCGTCCCACTGGGCGGAGATGGAGAAGCTGCCGTCGTCATAAAGGCCCAAAGGGTATACAGGCACCGCCTGGGCTGTCTCCTGGATGACATTTGGGGAGCCAAAGTCAAAGGTAAAGGCGGGCCGGTGCATGAAGGGAAATCTCGACAGGAAGTTCATGCCGACGGTTCCAAACAGGCACAGGGCGATGATCAAGCCGGGGGTAATGGACTTCTGCTTTTTCTTTTTTGGCGTCGGCGGGCATCCGAAGGGGTCCTGGGTGGGGATGGGCATCCGAGAGGTGTCCTTAATGATCAGGGGCTCTCCCTTGTGGGTGTGCATCCGGTGGGCAATTTCCTCATCAAAGGTCTCGTAGCCGCAGTTTTTGCATTTTTTCCCGTTAAAGGGCTGGCCGCAGCTGGGGCAATCGTATTTCATTTGTCTTCGCCTCCTTTGCTTTTATTATACGGGCTGGGAAGAAAAAGTAAAGGGGGAGTATGGAAAGTTAGGGGGTGTTATTTTTCTCCGAAAAAATGAAACACTTCCCGTTATTTTTCCGTCTATATAGGTGAAGAGAGAAAAAGGAGGCATCCAAAATGGAGGATAGCCAGATTATCGACCTGTACTTTGCCCGGTCGGAGGACGCCATCAGCGAGACCGCGGGGAAATACGGGGATTACTGCCAGTGCATTGCCATGAATATTTTAGAAAACAGAGAGGATGCGGAGGAAAGCGTCAGTGATACCTGGCTTTCGGCCTGGAACCATATTCCGCCGGATCGACCCAATGTGCTGTCGGTGTTTTTGGGGCGGATCACCCGGAATCTGTCTATTGACCGCTGGCGGAGAAAACAGGCTTTCCGGCGGGGCGGGGGCAGCTTTTCCGTGGCGCTGGAGGAGCTGAAGGACTGCGTCAGCGGGGAATTGGGCCCGGAGGACGCGGCCATCCGCCGGGAGACGCTGGATGCCATTGAGCGGTTTTTAAGGGGGCTGAGCCCGGTGGAGCGCGGTGTGTTCGTGTGCCGGTACTGGTACCTGGATACTTCCCGGGAGATCGCGGAAAAAAGCGGCTTTTCCCAGGGGAAGGTCCGCACCATGCTGCGCAGGATCCGGCTTCGACTGGACGGTTTTTTGAAACAGGAGGGGCTGGCATGACAGAGCTGGAGCTGATGGAGCTTTTGGGGAACCTGGACACCCAGTACATATTGGAGGCTCAGGCCCTCCGCACGGGGCAGCTGGCGCTGCGGAAAAAGGACCGGCAGCGAAAAATCGCCGTCAGATCCGGGGCCGTGGCGGCCCTGCTGGCGGTGACCATTGGAGCCGGGGCCATCCTAAAGCCCTACCTGGAAAAAAGCTGGGTCCGGCCTGCCGAAGTGGAGGTAGAGCAGCTTCCCGGGGAGACGGAGGACAATGCCTTCTTCCAGTCGGAAGGTTTGCCGGAGGATTTTTTGGCCATTCTGGAAAATCGGGAGACTTTCCTGTTTACGGAAACGGATACGGACATGACTCTGTCCGACTACACGGAATACCTGCGGGAGGAATTCAAAAACCGGGACTGCGGGCCGGTAAGCTTCGGCCTGGCGGACATTGACCGGGACGGGGCGGAAGAACTGATCGTTCGGTATCACCTTTTGTGGGAGGACTGCGGCCTGCTGATATTGGACCGGGGAGAAGGGAGGATCACCGGCTGGGCGGAAAAATCGGACATTCTGCCGGATACCCAGTGGGAGCTGCTGCCGGAAGGGGAGCAGAGCGTGCTTGTTCGCCGACAGTCCGATATTACATTACCGGTCACCAAGTGGGAAAATGGCGCATGGACAGAACAAACGGAGGATTTTTTTATAGCGTGCGCCCAAACAGACGAATGGTCTACCTATCTGCCAAATAACGATGAATGGGTCATGCTGGTAAGATCCATGTCGGACCGGGAAGCAAGCATCGTCTACACAAAGGAACCGGACATTAAGTTTGCTGTCCGGGATCTGGGAGAGAAAACCCAGGAAGAATGTGTACAATGGGCGGAGGGTGCGTATCGGGAATACAACCCCTCAGAGGGCAAGGACGGCAGCATTTCCGGCGAACGGCAGGGAGCGATATTGTCCATTCGGTTTGTCCAAAACCGGAGCGGCGTCTTTGCTCTGGTTGGTACCTGCCCGGAGCGGGAAACGGATGGCCTTGGTGTTTATATCAAGATGATGTTTGATTATTTCCGGGTGGAAATGTATCCCCCAACCACCCTTTTGGGGACCTGGGAACTGTATGGGGATGTGACCAAGAAAAACGAGACCCCGGAGGTCACGGGCTATACCTTCTATGCCAACATGACCGGCCAGGCAATTTTATCCACCGGCGAAGCCCGACCCTTTGCCTATGCGGTTTCCAACGGTACCCTGGAGCTGCGGTTCTTTTCCGGGGACGCGCAGCGGCTTCCCTACCGCCGGGAGCAGGACGAGCTGGTACTGACCCAGGACTACCAGGAGGTCAGCTACTACTGGCAGACCAGGGGAGAGCTGGTGTATGATTGGATGGTTGGAGTAGAAAGTGAAATCCCTGCGGGATGAAATCCGCCTACGGCGGGAGAAACGCAAAATGCCCCCTCGGAAATTTCCCGAGGGGGCTGTGCTGTTTATCTTATACCATTTCCGCGATTTCAAAAATCAGCCGTTCCGTCTTTTCCCAGCCCAGGCAGGCGTCGGTGATGGACTTGCCGTAGACGCCGCCGCCGATTTTCTGGTTGCCGTCTTCAATGTAGCTTTCCACCATGAAGCCCTTGACCAGGTCGTGGATGCCACGGTCAAAGGCCCGGCTTTGCAGGACCTCCCGGATGATGCGGCCCTGCTGGAAGGGGTCTTTGCCGGAGTTGGCATGGTTGGCGTCGATGATGGCGGCGGGGTTCATGAGACCCTGCTCCTCATACAGCCGGTGCAGGAATCGCAGGTCCTCAAAGTGGTAGTTGGGCCGGGGGTCGCCGTGCTTGTTGGTGTAGCCCCGGAGGATGGCGTGGGCGTAGGGGTTGCCAGCAGAGGTGGCCTCCCAGCCCCGGTAGATAAAGGTATGGCTGTGCTGGGCGGCGTTGATGGAGTTCATCATCACGGACAGATCCCCGCCGGTGGGATTCTTCATGCCCACGGGGACGGAAATGCCGGAGCTGGTGAGCCGGTGCTGCTGATCTTCTACAGACCGGGCCCCCACGGCCACATAGGCCAGCACATCGTCCAGGTACTTATAGTTCTCGGGGTACAGCATTTCGTCGGCACAGGAGAAGCCGGTCTCCCGCAGCACCCGCATATGCAGCTCCCGGATGGCGATGAGCCCTTTCAGCATATCCGGGGCGGCGTTGGGGTCCGGCTGGTGAAGCATCCCCTTGTACCCCGCGCCGGTGGTCCGGGGCTTGTTGGTATACACCCGGGGGATGATGAGGATCCGGTCCTTCACCTGCTCCTGGACGGGAATCAGGCGGGAGATATAGTCCAGTACGCTGTCCTCCCGGTCGGCAGAGCAGGGCCCAATGATCAGGGCCAGGCGGCGGTCTTTCCCGGAGAGAATGGCCTTCAGTTCCTGGTCCCGGCGCTCAAAAGTTTCTGCCATCTCCTTAGTGACCGGGTATTCCTGCTTTAAGTCGCTGGGGATGGTGAGCTTGCGTTTGAAATCCATGTTCATAGCGGTTTCTCTTTTCTCTTTTTGGTGTATGTGTTTGTAATTGGTTTTGTTGATAGGAGACTGGTGCGTCCTATGGGCGGGGTCCCTCCGGGGGCGGTTTTCTTGCTTCTGCAAGAAAATCGATAAGAAGCAGCCTTAGGGGGGAGCGCTGAAGTCTCACTCCCATTCGAAGCCGCCTCCCCCCCTAAGTACCCCCCCTACCGGCGTGGTGACTGCTGAGGACTCAGTAAGAGAAGTCTTCACGAATTCCCTAAGGAGAAACGTACCCCCACGCAAACTGAAAGCCAGTATTGGGAAGTTGTTGGATACTGTTACAAAGCCAAAGGACTTTTGCAAGTTTACGGATTTATTTCAAACAGGGAAAGACTTTTGAGCGCTCCAGCAGTCACCACCGCCGGGGGGAATTCTCAAGGGGGGATGGCTTCGAGCGGGAACGAGACTTCAATGCCCCCTTGAGCCGCATTCTTTCCCCTCTTTCTTGGCGGGACAAGAAAGACGCCGCCGGAGGCACCCAGCCCACAGAATAGACCAGCTTAAAACCAAGCGGTAACAGCCCACGCTGAAATACGTTATTACTCCGCTTCCAGCAGCATCTTCGCCATGGTTTGCGTCACCTGGGCGCAGCGGTGGGCGGAGAGGGTTTCGAAGGTGGGGTAGTCCATTTCGGCGCTGTGGTCGGCCTTGTCGGAAATGGAGCGGAGGATTACAAAGGGCACCTTGTTCCGGTAGGCCGTCTGGGCAATGGCGGCGCCCTCCATTTCGGTGCACAGGGCCTGGGTTTTTTCAATGATAAAGGTCTTTTTCTCGCCGTCGGCAATAAACTGGTCCCCGCTGGCTACCCGGCCGATTTTGGTATGGCCCGGGTTCACCTTTTCCGCGGCGGAGAAGGCGTAGGCCATCATCGTGTCGTTGGCGGGGAAGGCGACGGTGTCCATTCCCGGCACCTTGCCGTAGGGATAGCCAAAGTGGACGCAGTCAAAATCGTGGTACATGGCGTCCCGGCTGACTACCAGGTCCCCAATGTCCAAATCGCTGCACAGGGAACCGGCAATGCCGGTGTTCACCAGATGGGTGACGGAAAAGGCGGTACACAGGATTTGGGCACACAGGGCCGCATTGACCTTGCCCACCCCGCACTGGACCACCACGGCGGGCAGGCCTTCCAAAGTGCCTTCATAAAAGAGGCTCCCCGCGATTTTCTTGGGGACAGGGGCCCCCATGGCGGAAACCAGTGTCTCCACTTCCATGGACATGGCGCCGATGATGCCGAGCTTTTTATTCATGTACATTCTCCTTTATTCCGGGTATACCAGTCGCTCCGGGGTGATGGTTTCCAGCAGGGCCGTGTAGCGCTTGCCCCAGTAATTGGCCATGGACAGGTTCATATCCAGGTAGTTGCCGCAGTCCTTGGCGCTGGCCCCGGGGACTTCGCCACGGTAATCCCGGATAAACCGGAAGCAGTCCGTCACCAGGGGCAGCACATCCCTGGAAGAAAGGTTCCCCGCCAGCAGCAGGTAGAAGCCCGTGCGGCAGCCCATGGGGCCAAAGTACAGCACCTTGTCCTTCCACTGGGGCTCGTTGCGCAGATAGGTGGCGGCCAGATGCTCGATGGTGTGAACCTCGGCGGTATTCATAACCGGCTCCTCGTTGGGCCTGGTGATACGAAGGTCAAAGGTGGTGACGGTCTCCGCGCCGATCTTATCCACCCGGGATACATATAGGCCGGGCTGCAGGCGCAGATGGTCGATGGTAAAGCTGGTGATTTTTTCCATAGGGTGATGCCCTCCTAGTTTTTTTGTAATATTATCATAGTTAGGGGACAAAAGCAAGGGAAGGGGACACAGGTGTACAAAAGATTCATTAATTCTTAACCCTGTTTTATGTCAATTTGACTTGCATTTTTCAAAAGGGAATGATAGAATAGATTTGATTATACCATAAGGTGGGATAAACCATGGATAAGAACGATTTCGATATGGAATTTGATTTCGATAAGGAATACGACGATATGGACCTGAACGACCAGGCTGAGGCAGATACCCCCAATGGGGACGAGGACTTGGACTTGGGCCAGTTTGAAGGGGAGACCGGGGACGACCAGTTCCAGGACTTCGACCTGGAGGACGACGAGGAGTTCCAGAAGCTTCTGAACGGGGACAATGGCCCACAATCAGACCCGGGCCGGCAGGACCTGGACCAGGATTACAGCGAGAACGAGGACCCGGACGAGGACCTGTTCTTCCCCCGCAAGGAGCGGCAGGAGGAGCAGGAGGACTTTGGCCCGGACTTCGATCCCCAGCAGTATGACCCGGCCTACGACCCCAGCCAGGAGGAGGAGCCCCCGCTGCGGAAGGCACGTCAGCCCCGGCAGCCCCAATATGACGATGGGCAGCCGTATGAAGAGGGCGGCTACGACCAGCAGTATGACCAGGGTGGGTATGACCCGGCGTATGATCCTCAGCAGGGGGACTACGATCCAAATTACGACCCCAATTATGAGGGCGGCGAGTACGACCCCAGCTACGACCCGGACTATAACGGCCAGGGCTACGAGGAGCCGCCCAAGAAGGAAAAGAAAAAGCTGAGCCTTCCCAAGCTCCCCAAGCGGGAAAAGAAGGAGAAGAAACCCCGGACGACCCCTACCTTCTTTGAGAAGTTTATGGCCTGGTACATGGAGCCCATCAACCGGCGGAAAAATCCGGAGCCGGAGGCTGTGGATGAAAACGGCCGCCGGAGAAGACGGAAAAAGCCGACGAAGATGCAGATTATCAAAGAGGCCTATCTGCCGCCTCTGTTTGCCCTCATTGCCATGATCCTCATTGTATCCTTTGTGGCCGGGTCCCTGACCAATGTCTTTAAGGCCAAAAAGATCAACGACGAAAAAAAGGCTGCCGAGGCCCTGCAGGCCAGCGAGGAGGCAGACCGGATTGCAAACGAGTATCAGGACATTCTGAAAGAGGCCCAGGACCTGGCTACCCAGTACGACTACGACGGGGCCATCGCCAAGCTGGACAGCTTTCAGACCGATGACGAGGCCGTCACCGCAGAGCTGAACTCTAAGCGGTCCGGGTACCTGAACGAGCAGGCTTCCCTGCAGGAATGGAAGGACTACAGCACCATTCCCAACCTTTCCTTCCATGTGCTGATTCAGGACCCCATCCGGGCCTTTGCCGACAGCGAAAACGGCGGCCAGTACAACCGGAACTTCGTCACCACCGAGGAATTCAGCAAAATTCTGAACCAGCTCTATAACAACGGCTATGTGCTGGTGGACTTCAACAGCTTCGTGGCCAGCAACGTAGACCTGACCGGTTCTTCCAACTTCTCCTACAACTCCATCTGGCTGCCTGCCAACAAGAAGCCCGTTATGCTGACGGAAACCATGGTCAACTACTTCCAGTACATGGTAGACGGCAACAAGGACGGGGAGCCCGATGCCGCCGGCGCCGGCTTTGCCAACAAGCTGGTGGTGCAGAATGGGGAAATCAAGGCCGCCTATGTGGATGGCTCCGGCCAGTCCAATGTGGGGGACTACGACTTTGTGCCCATCCTGGAAAGCTTCATTGCCGAGCATCCGGACTTCTCTTACCGGGGTGCCCGGGCGACTCTGGCCGTTACCGGCTCCCAGGGCGTCTTCGGCTACCGGACGGATACTTCCTATGTGTCCTCCAACGGCCAGCAGTACTACGATGACCAGGTGGCCCAGGCCAAGGAAGTGGTCCAGGCTCTGCGGGATAGGGGCTACACCATCGCTTGCTTCAGCTATGCCAATAAGGACTACCGCTCTCTGAGCGTCAGCGAGATCCGGACGGACATCCAGAACTTTACCAACCAGGCCGTGCCCGTGCTGGGAGAGGTGGATACCATCGTCTTTGCCCGGGCTACGGATATTGACGATTATTCCGGCAATAAGTTTACCGTGCTCTACGACCAGGGCTACCGCTACTTTGTAGGCCAGGGCTCCGAGCCGAAAACCGACATCAACATCACCTATGTACACCAGAACCGGCTGATGGTCACCGGTAACGCCATGGCCTGGCACTCCAACCAGTTCAGCGACTACTTCGATTGCAACGTGGTGCTGGATGTCAGCAACCGGGGTAACGTTCCTAACTAAACAGAGAAGCGGAGGAAGACAGAGATGGATGCGGATACTGTTCGAGATGTAGAATTCGGCCGCAAAATGCGGGGCTATGACATGGGCGAGGTAGATGCCTTTCTGGAAAAGGTGGAGGGGATGCTCCGCCGAAAGGAACTGGAGAACGAGAACCTGCAGCACAGGCTGGAGGAGCTCACCGGTGCCCGGGATGCTCAGGGAGAAAAGCTCCAGGCTCTGAACTGGTCCCTGAGCCAGCAGCGGGCAGAAAATACCCGGTTGACCCAGGCTTTGCAGCAGACTCAGGAGCAGATGACCCAGCGCGATATCCAAATCCAACAGCTCCAGGCAGACCTGGCTCAGGCCAAAAGCAGCCTGGCCATTGCCCGAACGGAGACCATCAACGCCGAGGATAAGTGCGTGGCACTGACGAATGCCGCAAATGCCGCAAAGGAAAAGCCTGCCCGAAAGGTGGACCTGACCCAGAGCCTGAAAAACGCCGGTGCCGCCGCCAAGAAGATGACGGAAAGCCTGAAGAGCCTGGCGAAGAAATAAGCGCTTCCTGAACGTGATAAAAATCGCCCCCGATGCCGTAGAATTTCGGCATCGGAGGCGGTTTTTTCGGCAATTTCATACGAAAATATTTTAAAAATAAGGATTTGTGGTGTTAGCAATGATAAATCGTTTTAACAGCCTTTCTTGGCTACCCAAAGGAGCAGGGCTTGCTCTTTCTTATCTTACAGATCCCCATGGTAGACCTCGCAGGCCTTGGCCAGGGCGATGATCCGTTTCACATCCTTAAAAGGAATATCTACCGTTTTCCCGTCTACCGTGCATACGCCCACGACTGTATCCGCCGAAGCCAGGCGGCCCTGGATGTCTCCCTGCCAGTGGGGAATGTCCAGGCCGTTGATGCGGACAATGCCCTTGGTAGGGTCATAGTCAATGGACCTCAAGGCGCGGTACAGATTGAATCGGACGGCGTCCTTTTGGTTTTCCGCCACCGTGTCCTCCAGATTCAGAATGATGGCTTTCTTGGGCTTTACCGTTACTCGAGCATCGCTGCATTCCAGCGTCCCGGCCATTGCTGCTTTTTTGATTCCCATACTTGGTTCCTCCTTCATTTTCTTTCTGAGTATACTGTAGCACAGAAAAAGATATTTGTAAAATTCATAGATTTAACAAAAAAGCAGTCGTAAATGGAATAGTAAACAGTAGAGGGAGTTCGTAAAATAAGGATTTTGTAGAATTGTTCCCTCTTCATAAATCACATTCCCATGATTCGGGACTTCACAAAAGTCCTCAAAAGGTGTACCATGTACGGGTAAAGGAGGAGCATCATGGACGAAAAGGATTTTGAGCTGCTGCAAGCCCTGGCAGGCTGCAAAAACATTACCAAGGCTGCGGAAAAGCTGTATATTACCCAGTCGGCCCTTTCCAAGCGGATCCAGGCCCTGGAAGAGGAATTGGGTGCCCGGCTGCTGCTTCGGAGCCGCCAGGGGGTTCGGTTTACCCCGGAGGGGGAGACCGTGCTGGAATATACCCGACAGGCGGCGCAGAGCCTTGCGAGGATGCGGGCCCGACTGGATGCCCAGCGGCAGGAGGTCTGCGGCAGCCTGAAGGCCGGGGTGTCCATCAACTACGCCGAGTACTGGCTGCCGGATATCTTGGCGGAGTACCATCGGCTATATCCTAAGGTCCAGCTCCAGGTTTCTACCGGGAAGAGCCGGGAGCTGTACCGGAAAATGCTGGATGGGACCCTGGATGCCGCTATCCTTCGGGGAGATTACAGCTGGGACGGCCTTCGGATAGAATTATCCCGGGAGCGGGTCTGCCTGATCTGCGCCGAAGAGCAGAAGGACCGGCCTCTGGGAGAGTTCCCTATGATCGGTCGAAAAACCGATGCTCTTTTCGAAGGCCAGATTCTGCAATGGCTCGGCGAGCAAGGACTATCCGCCCAGGCATCCGGGATCTCGGTAGATTCCGTCACCACCTGCGTAGAAATGGTCCGCCGAGGGCTGGGCTGGAGCATTGTGCCGGAGATCGCCCTAAAGGGCTTCGAAGGACAGATCACCCCCTGCTTCTTTGGGGACGGCACACCCTTTGTCCGAAAAACGGTACTCCTCTGCCGGGAAGAAAGCATGGCTCTTCCCCAGGTCAGGGCCTTTGTGGAGCTGTTGCAAGAAAAAAACGTATAAGAAAGGAACCTAAAGAATGAAGATTCGGAAAAGCACTTTGGAGGATGTAGACCGTATCCTGGAGATTTTTGCCATTGCCAAGGGGGTTATGGATGCTCAGGGCAACACCACCCAGTGGGAACCGGGTTATCCCGGAAGGCAGGTCGTGGAACAGGATGTTGAAAACGGCAATAGCTATGTAATGGAAGAAAACGGGAAGGTGGTCGGAACCTTTGGCTTTATTTTGGGAGAGGACCCCACCTACCGGGTGATTGAGCAGGGGGCCTGGCATTCCGATAAGCCCTACGGTACCATTCACCGGGTGGCTTCCGACGGCTCCGTTAAGGGAATTGCCAGGACCTGCTTTGCGTATGGCCTGGGGAAAGTGGACTATCTCCGCGTGGACACCCATCAGAACAACCGATCCATGCAGGCGGCGATCCGGCGCTTCGGTTTCCGGGAGTGCGGCATTATTCATGTCCGGGACGGCTCTCCCAGAATTGCTTTTGATTATTTGAAATGATAAAGTAAAAATATCATTGTAGATGACAAAAAGGCGGCTTTGCTTTTTTCTCCACAGCCTGTCACAGCGTTGTGAAATAGTAGATGAACCCATATACCACCGACGCCCCCAGTCCGTAGACGATGACGGGCCCTGCAATGGTAAACATCCTGGCCCCCACGCCCAGAATAAAGCCCTCGGTTTTAAACTCCACTGCCGGGGCGGAAATTGCGTTGGCAAAACCGGTAATGGGAACCAGGGTTCCGGCCCCGGCTGCCTTGGCAATGTCATCATAAAGGCTCAGGCCCGTTAAAAGGGCGGATAGGGCCACCAGGGTCATAGAGGCCGCAGTCCCAGCCTCCTCTTTGTCCAGGCTCAGGTTTTTGTACAGGGTTATGAGTCCCTGACCCAGAAGGCAGATGGCCCCGCCAATGAGAAAGGCCAGCAGGCAGTCTTTCCATATGGGCGACGGTGGCGATATTTCCCCCACCAGCTTGGCATATTGCTTTTGCGTCATGTTGTTTCCCTCCAAGGTCTTTGGCTATTCATGGGTCGTCTACGGATGTATTCTTTCCGAAACACGAAAAAAAATACATCCCTTTCGAAAAAGGGATGCAGCTATTCACGGAGCGCGGAGAGCTTGTAGAGCCCGTAGCCGATGGAGGCCCCAAGGACATTTAAGATCAGGTCGTCTACATCGCAGGTGCCCACCATCAGTACCAGCTGGCAGATTTCGATACAGCTAACCACAATGACCACGGACAGAAGCGTCAACCAGAATTTTCGCAGGGGAGAAAACAGCACCGGCAGAAAACAGCCCAGAGGGGTAAACAGAAAAATGTTTCCCAGCAGATTCCGCAGGGCGATACGCACCAGATAGGGCCGCACGGGAGGTACCAGGAGCCGGCCGAACAGACGAATGGTATGAAAAGGCTGCAGGTTCAGGTGGGAATGCAGATATTCGGGAAAGGGAAGTGCGCCGGGGTTCATCCGCCGCCCAAAAAGCAGCCACAGCATACAGGCGCAGTAAAACCCAAACAGGGTATACACCCAGGGGGGACACCTTTTTTCCATGGCAGACTCCTTTCCACATAACCAGAAACTCGGCCCATTATACTAGATAAACGGAAAAAAGGCAAGAGCTTTCCCGGAGGGGGAAGTTTGCAAATTCCCATTTATAGGCTATCCTTTCCCCAAAAGGAGGAAAAAATCATGGAGAAAGAAATCTGCAAAGATATTTTCATTCTGGGCCGTCACGCGGTCCCGGCTGAGCCGGAAGATCTGCCCTTAGGCCAGGACCTGCTGGATACCTTAAAAGCCAACAGGGACCGCTGTGTGGGCATGGCGGCCAATATGATTGGTGAGCCGAAGGCTATTATTGCGTTTGACGACAATGGAGCATTGACGGTGATGTTTAACCCGAAAATCATCAAAAAAGACAGCCCCTTCGAAACGGAAGAGGGCTGCCTGAGCTTACAGGGTACCCGGAAAACCACCAGGTACCGTTCGATCAAGGTAGAATACCGGAACGAAGCGTTCCAAAAAAGGATCAAGACCTTCAAGGATTTTACTGCCCAAATCATCCAGCATGAATGTGACCATCTGGAAGGAATTTTGATTTAACCCAGGTCCTGCCCCAGCAGATACTTCTTGGCGGGGGTCTTCATGAGAATGGCCCCTACCAGCAGGATCAGCAGCATATCCGGCAGCATATAGGCTGCGTTATACAGGGCAGAGTAGATCCAGGGGGTGGTCATGGTCATGTTGAAGAAGGTCTCCGGCATATACTCGGCCCAGATGGTGGCGCCCACAACATAGTGCACCAGGAACCGGGCTGCGCAACTGACGATGGTTGCCAGGTAGAATTTGCCCTTGAAGAGACCGGCCAGCCCCAGCACGGTGTAGGCAATCAGGAAATCACCCAGGATGCTCTGCCAGCCGATGGCAATGCCGCCTTCAAACAGGGTTTGCAGGACGGCATGGGCGAAGCTGACCACGAGCCCCGGGCCAAAGCCCCAGCGGACGCAATAGACAATGATGGGCAGCATGGCCAGGTCCAGGGAGCCGCCCCAGGGCATTTTGTACAGGGGCAGGAAGCTGAGAATTTCCGCCAGGGCAATGAGAACGGCGCCTTCGGTAAGTGCTTTGAGTTTTTTACGATCCATAAGAATCCCTCCAAAGAAAAATATACCGCACTGCGGCCTGTCTGGGCGGCACTGCGGTATCTTAAAAAACCGTTGGCGCGTCTTTCCCTACGACGGTATTGTCCGTATCAGGTTTGACGGGTCAGGGATCATATCCCTATCTCAGCCGGTAAACCGGCACCCCGAAGACAAGCAATATGCGATTAAGATGATTATACTCGATTTGCCCCGAATGTCAAGCCATTTCCAGGGCCAGGGCTTTGCCGCCCAGGATATGGAAGTGCAGGTGAGGCACGGTCTGCCCGGCATCGGGGCCGCAGTTGGATACCACACGGTAGCCGTTTTCCAGCTTTTCCGCGGCGGCGATTTTGGGGATGACCTCAAAGATGTGGGCAACCAGGCTGCTGTTGTCGCCGTTAACGCCGTTGCAGCCGGAGATGTGGGTTTTGGGGATCACCAGAATATGGGTGGGGGCCTGGGGATTGATGTCCCGGAAGGCAAAGACCGTATCGTCCTCATACACCTTTGTGGAAGGAATTTCACCGGCAACGATCCGGCAGAACAGACAGTCATTCATTGTAGTTACCTCCTAAAAATTACATTCCGATCATATGGACGCCAACGCGGCTTACCGTGGCCATAATGATGGCAGCAATCATAACGCCTAAACTTACGGACAGGGCGGTTTTTTTAATGCCCAGGTCCAAAAAGCTGGCTCCCAGAGTTCCTGTCCAGGCACCGGTGCCGGGAACGGGGACGCCTACAAAGGCAATCAGGGCCACCATCAGTCCGTAGCGGCCAAACCGCCCACCGGTCAGCTTCCGCCCGGCGGCTTCGCCTTTGTCATGGCAGAAGCGGCAGATACCGCCGATAACGGGCTTGTCCAGGCCCCATACCAAAAATTTCCGGGCAAAGAAATAGATAATGGGTACCGGCACCATATTGCCGATGGCGCAGACCGCAATGGAGGTCATGGTATCCAGCCCCATGCCGATGGCAATGGGAATCGCGCCCCGCAGCTCCACCAAAGGAACCATGGAGACAAAGAATACAGTCAGATATTTTAGAAGCATTACATCACCAAATTCAAAGAATTCTTATAAAACAACCTGAATTGTAACATACTTGAAGAGAGGATGCAATGGGGTAGGGGATTAAATTTTTTTGAAGAGAAAAAATGCCATTGCGAGCCGGTTTGTACTGGCTTGCAATGGCATCTTTGTTTACTCAGGCAGTTTTTGCTTCCTTAATGACAACGTAGCCGTCAACCAGATTGGCCTTCTCCAGGGTGCCTTCAACAGCTACCTGGCGCTCCATCAGGTCGGTAAGGACGATGACGCCATCCTTGTTTTCGATGGTCATCACGTTCTTCATAATAATGTCTTCCGGCTGTAAATTGTTGCGATAAACTGTGGAAAGACACATGGTGCTTCCTCCTTCTTACTCTGCCAGGCTCTGCAGAACCACGGACAGGCGCATATTGCCCTTTTCAAAGTCGGATACAGCGGCGCAGACCTGCTCGTAAGCGGTGTGATTCCCGGCCTCGTCCAGCTTCTTGGCCAGTTCTGCCAGCTCCTTGGCGTGGGCAGCGTTGTGGCCTACCATATATTTCATCAGGGCGGTCAGCTCCTCCATGGGGGTGTGCTCGCAGGTTCCGCAGTCGTGGCCGCAGTTATGGGAATGGGCATGGTCGCAGTCGTGGGAATGATTGTGCTCCCCCTCGTGGGTGTGCTCGTGGGTATGGACGGTACCGTCGGCATGGGTATGGGCGTGCTCATGGGCACCGCCGGAGATATGATCGTGATCCAGATGCATGATTAGGATCCTCCTTTTGATAAATTTGTATTTATTATACCAGTACAGGCCGGGAATGTCAAAGTATTTCTGCCGGATGGAAGCGCCTATCGGAAAAGACCCGCACCGGGCGGATACCGTGGTATTCGCTGCCGGTGCGGGTCTGGGGAATCAGTCGGCCAGGTAGCCTTCTCTGGCTTTGACGCCGAAGCGCTGCTCCAAAAGGTGCATCTGGGCATCCGTAATGGTGTTGACCAAGGGAAGGTGCGCAATCTTCATATAGATTTCCGCTGCCTTTTCCGCCGTTTCGATCAGGCCGAAGGTTTCGTCCAGGTCCTTGCCTGCGCCATAGATGCCGTGCTGGGCCCATACCACCAGGCGGGCGGTATGCATCTTCTCGGCGGTGGCCAGGCCAATCTCATTGGTGCCGCAGAGCATCCAGGGCAGCACGTTTACGCCGTCCGGGAAGACCACAATGCACTCGGTGCACATCTGCCACAGGGTCCTTGTAAAGGCCTTCTCGTCCAGGCTGTGGACATAGGTCATGGCCAGCAGGTTTGCCGGGTGGCAGTGCATGACCACGCGGTTCCGGGGGTCCACCTTCAGCCGCTCCGCATGGCTCATCATGTGTGCGGGGAATTCGGAGGTGAATTTGCCGCCGTCGGTAAAGCCCCAGAGAAGCTGGGCATTTTCGCCCCCTTGGGTCAGATGTACCAGGCCCAGGTTCACATCCGGAGCATACTGGACATTCTTAAAGTATTTGCCGGTACCGGTGACCAGGAAATATTTGCCGTCCAGAGTGGGGGCGGAGAAGCCGGTGGGGATGTTCCGGATTACCTTGGTCACATCCAGATAATCCTTGACATTTTCCTCCTCCAGCAGGAGGCTGATGTTGCCGCCGTTGCGCTCATCCCAGCCGTGGTTGTACATATTGGTGGCGGTACGGATCATTTCCACCATCCAGGGAGCAGTTAAAATATCGTTCATGGTGCTTCTCCTTTATCTCGTAATAATATCCACAGGTACATTGAAGATCTTGGCAACCTTCACAATGGTATCGATGTGGCGGCCGACTGCGGCGGCCATGTGGTGGGTGGGGCCTGCCTCACTCCATTTATTGACAAATTCCCTGGCCCCGCAGGTGAAGCGGGTGCGCATATTGGTGTCGCCAAAGGTGAAGATGGGGCCCTCCTCGTTGACGCCCTCGGCCACCACAAACTTGAAGTGGCCGTCCTTATCCTGAGTAATGCCCAGGTAGGTTACGGGGCCAACGGGGGGATAGAACTGGGTCAGGTAGCCGCCGCCGGTTTTGCCGTGGAATACGGGAACGATTTTCATGGTGGGCTTCTTCGCCTGGGAAATGTCCGCGTCACCGGAGCCGGAGTGGCCGATGATGCAGATGTCTTTGTCAAAGTCGATGGAGTACATTTCGGAAAGCTGGCCAGTGCCGGAAATGGTTTTCAGGATGCTCATAGCCATGGCTACCTTGATGTCCCCCTCCACGGCGCAGGCGGTGCCCTGCTTGATGAGCATGGAGAAGGCGGGGATCAGCATGGAGTCCAGTTTTCCGGCTACGCCCTGGGCAAAGCCGTCATAGTGGGAGGCCACAAAGGCAATCTGCTCGTCCTTGACCCATTTTTCAAAGGCAACCACATACTTGGCCATATCCCAGACGGTTTCCACCGTGGCGCCGCCTTCGATGTCGAAGGTATTCAGGATGTCCTCTGCCTTGGCACGGATGGCGGCCTCATCTGTAATATTGTCCGCAATGGCCCACATTTTTTCCCAGTCGAACTGCTTGGTGTACAGCCACATCCGGTGATACAGGTTGGTTTCGTCGATGTACAGGTCCATCATGCCGGGGTAGGGTCTGCCAATCTGGGCCAGGTTCGAGTCCCGGAAACGGCGGCGGACCTGAGCGGCCTTGCACCAGTCTTCAATTTCTGCCTGGGCCTGCTCGTCGCCGCCCTCTACCACGCCGGTGATGACGGCATGGCGCTTGCCGGCCCGCTCCAGGTCGGCTACCATTTCGCCTACGGCACCGCAGGCATAGAGCTCTCCCAGCCAGGTGGGGGTATCGGTATTGGCGTAATCCGGGGCCTTTTTCTTTTGCAGGTTTACAAGAACCACCGGCACATCCAGATCCCTTACGGCGGGGAGCATATTGTAGGAGGTAGCATAGGTCAGCAGCTGCATGATGACGAGGTCCACATCCGCTGCCCGGAACTTGTCTCCGGCTGCCGCAGACTGCTCCTTGGTGGTGACAAGACCGCCGTCAATCAGCTCCACGGAATCGGGGATTCGCTTTTTGAAATCGGCATACTGGCTCTCAAACTCCGGAACCAGGCTGGGAAACTGGGGAAGATATGCCCCCAGTGCGATGGCAAATACGCCGATGCGGGCTTTGGTTTCAACTAACATGACTGTACTCCTCCTGCTGCATTTGAATTTTCAGGTTGCCCAGCGCCGTGGCTTCTATGGGCAGGGCAATGATTTGCTTTCCGGTGACCTCCTGGGTCAGATCATTCAGAAATTTGTTCTTGGCGCCGCCGCCGACAATGTAAACGCTGCCGTAGGCGGTACCGGTGTTTTCCTCCAGTTCTGCCAGGGCCTGCCCGTAGCTAAGGGCCAGGGACCGGTAGGCACAGCGGAAATAGTCCCCCACGCTGGGCAGGGGAGCGCCCAGGGCCTGGTCAAAGGCGGCCTTCATGGAAACAGGAGCCAGAAATTCCGGCCCGTTGGCATTTACCAGTGCCTGACACTTGCTGCCTTCGGCTGCCTGTACGATTTCCGGGAAAGGGGTTTCCGGGCAAAGCTCGTCCTTCAGCCGGTTGACCAGCCACATTCCCATGATGTTTTTTTGGTAGCGGTTGTAACCCACGCCGCCCTCGTTGGAGTAGTTGGCTTTCTGGCTCGGCTCGTCCGTAATGGGCTTGGGAGTTTTGACGCCCAGCAGGCTCCAGGTACCGGAGGAAATGTAGGGGGCGTTATCCTCCATGGGGATTCCCTCCACGGCAGAGCCGGTATCGTGGGTGGCGCAGAGCATACATTCGATGCCCTGATAGCTGCCCAGGACGGTGCCCGGCTTTTGCAGCCTTGGGAACAGCGCTTCGGGAAGGTCCAGGGCCTTTATAATCTCCCGGTCGAATTCACCCGTTTTGGCATTCACCAGCCCCATGGTGGTGGCATTGGTGTATTCCCGGGCTTTTGTGCCGCAGAGCCTCCACAGCAGGTACTCCGGGATCATCAGTACATCCGTGACGCCCTCCAGCCGGCCGGCCTGCCTGTCGCAGCAGAGCTGGTAGATGGAATTGAAGGGCTGGAACTGGCAGCCGGTGTGCCGGTAGAGGGTGGGGAAGGGGACCCTGGCATGGACCTCCGGGATCACCGCTTCCGTCCGGCTGTCCCGATAGGCATATACGGGCAGCACCGGTTCTTCCCCTTTCAAAAGCACATAATCCACGCCCCAGGTATCGATGGAGAGACTCCTGATTTTTGGGAATTCGGCCTGCGCTGCGGCAATGCCATCTTTTACGGCCTGAAGCAGGGCGTCCATATCCCATACCAGGTGTCCCTCCCGGCGCTGAACACCGTTGGGGAACCGATAGACCTCCTTGGTGCAAACGCGGCCATCCTCTCTCCAACCGACGATGTGCCGCCCGGAGGAGGCGCCAATATCAATGGCCAGGAAATATTCCATATACGTTGGCCTCCTTTTGTCGTTCTTCCTACAGTTTACCACAGAAGCAAGGGGGAGGAAAGGTCCTCGGTTTTCTAAAAAAGTGTCCTCTCTTGCAGGCTGCATCCGTCACGGTAATGCTTTGGGGAGACGCCGTAGGTCTGCTGAAATAGCCGGTGGAAGAAGCTGATATTTTCGTAGCCCACGGCGGCGGAAATATCCGCAACCTTCCAGCGGGTGTTTTTCAGCAGATAGGCTGCCTGGGCAAGGCGCTTTTCCTGAAGAAGCTGGGTAAAGGTTTTTCCGGTTTTTCGCCGAATCTCCCGGGACAGCCAGGAGGGAGCATAGTGCAGCTGCCGGGAAAGCTCCGCAAAACTTCCATGGGCATAGTTGGTTTCTACATACCGCAGGACCTCGATGACGGCGGATTCCTCCTGATCGTCGCTGAGGAGGGCCTCTGTTTGCCCTACCAGTTGATTGAATAGCAGAGCCATGGTCATCTGGGAAAGCCGGCGGCGGTTAGGACCCTTGTCCAGCAGAATCAGCAGCAGGTTTTCCACCAGGTTCTGGATGGGAATCCGGTCGGCCACATCAAAGTGGAGGAAGCCGGGGCCGGATTGCTCGGAGCAGAGGCAGTCCACCAGAAACCGCCGCAGGGGTGTTTCCGCATCCCCCATCCAGGAGAGGGTTGCCGCAAAAAAAGCGGGCAGAACAATGAAATTGACGGCCACATCCGTTTCTCCGGCCCGCTCTACCTCGTGGGTGGCGCTTTGGCTGAGGAACAGCAGATTGCCTGCCCGGAGCCGCAGCGCCTTCCCGTTTACGATATGGGTGGTGGCACCGGAGCACATATACACCATTTCCACATAGTCGTGGGTGTGTTCCGGAAAATGGATAAAGCGGGTATTGGGCCGAACGGTGATGAGCTTCCCGGCCTCCAGCAGCTTCTGGGCCTGGATGGTGTTTCCCGGGCCCTGCATATACAGCTCCCGGTTGATGGTTGTTCTGCCTTCCAGAATGGCCTGCTCCTCCGGCGTGATTTGCTGCAGGCGGTGCAGAAGTGCTTCATGCATGGCGGGGCTCCTTTTCCGAAAAATTATCTGACGCGGATTTTAAATACGATTTTCTCTACCTTCTCGGGGCCGTCCACCTGGATGCAGGGCATATGGGCGTCCTGGGGAGCGTAGTAGCCGAACATACCGGCACAGAGCAGGCTGCCGCCCTTGTTGGGCCGATTTTCGTAGAAGAGAATGTCGGAGGCCGGGGTCCGGTC
Source organism: uncultured Oscillospiraceae bacterium (assembly GCA_934565415.1). Classification (GTDB taxonomy): domain Bacteria; phylum Bacillota; class Clostridia; order Oscillospirales; family Oscillospiraceae; genus Faecousia. Next base: position 44,839 of record CAKTHQ010000010.1, on the reverse strand, counting down.
GTCACTTACGGTGAGCTCGTCGGCAAAGTCCACATAGATCCATTCCTTGCCGGAGTAGATGTACTGCAGGTCGGCATAGAGCTTATGGGATTCCATGAGAGCCCCCTCCAGGGGCTTGGTTTCATAGCGCTGGACCAGGGCAAAGAGCTCGTCGCCCCGCAGGTCGTAGCGGCCGTCGGCAGGATGGTCCTTCATTTTTTCCACAAAGCCAAGAATGTCGGCCTCGTATTTGGCAAGCTCGGGGTAGGTATGCAGGTTGGAAAGCTTATCGGAAATCATTTTACATTCTCCTTTTTGGTTTTTGTCAGGGTAATTTGTTCAAACAGGCCGTAGGGCTGCAATACATAGCCGTCGCAGCGGTCCGGGCCCTCTTTGCGGAAGTCCTCCCAACTGATCCGGGCGCAGCCGGTGTAGGGCTGGTGGAAGGGGCCGTACAGGTTCCGGGGGGTACCGGTAACCTTGATTTCCAGAGTATTTTCCTCTGGGGTCAGCAGGTCCGTAAGATCCAGACTGCTGCGGGTTTTGCCGAAGACCAGCCCGGCAGAGCGGCCGTTTACCAGGACCTCAGCCACGGACGCGGAAAAGGCACCCATATGGAGGCGGATTTGCAGATTGGGGTCCGTCAGGCCGGGAACCCGGAAGGAATAGAGGATGCTGCCGCTGTAGTGGTAGTAGCCCTGGGTGCACCAGTCTCCAAAGTGGAGAATGCCGGTCTCCGCAGCAATCTCCCGCTGCCGGTTTACGGCAAAGTCACCCAGGAGGAATACATTCTCCAGCTCCCGCTCTTCCGTGTAAATGCCGCTGAGGGTCAGCTCGTTTTTACCGGGCTGCAGCCGGGGCAGGGCAAACAGCCGGGTAGCCCGGTCGGAATACCACCGGTCCGTCAGGGTGCAGCTCTGGCCGTTGCAGGTAAGGGTCAGGCCCTGGGGCTTTTCTACGGCCAGATAGCAGTTTTCCTTGGGAACATCCCGAACCTGGAAGGTGAAGCGCAGGGCAAAGGGCTTCCCGTCGTTCCTTCCTTTGAGCCAAGTGTAGCGCTGGGGGGCGCCGTTATAGTATACCGGGGGCATAGACAGTGCCTTCCGGATTTCCCGCTGGGCCATCCAGACCTCCATTTCCCCGGAGGGGGCGCTGCCATCCAGGCTGTAGGTGCACATATCCAATGTTAGGGCATTGGGCTCCGCCCGGCGAATGGGAGCCTCCGGCCCCAGAACCGCAAACACGGGCTCCGTCCGGTGGGGATGCTCGTAGGGGGGCAGCAGAGAACCGGAAAGAGGCTGCTTGTCCGCTTCCACAAAGAACACCCGGGTCTCGGCCGGGGCCAGCAGCTGGGCGAAGCACAGTTTTCCGTCTTCCTGAACGGCGGGAACCGGGGATGTCTCTCCGGTCCAGGGATCCAGAGCGGTGACCTGCCCCTGGGCCTTCAGCCGGAAGGTAACAAAGTGGCCGGTATTGCGGTCGTGGTTGACGGCAAACAGCACCTGGCCGTCCTCCGTTTTCCGCAGCATGGTCAGAATCTGGGTGTCCTCTCCGCCGGTGACGGCCTGGACGGACAGATCCCTGCGGTCTTCGCCCAAAGCATCCAGCAGAGCCTGCTGATCGCGAACCCGGAGGACTGGGTACTGCTTTACAAGCGCAGCGGGCCGGTCGGAGGGAACGCCCTCAACCATGGTGGGCAGCTGCCCCATCCAGATTACCTTGCCGCCGGACCGCAGAAAGTCTTCGATCAGGTCCAGGGTGGAGGCAAATACAGAGGCCGTTTCCGGAATGACCAGGGTATCGTAATGCCGCAGGCCCACCCGGAAGCCCTGGGAATCCACGGAAGCATTCTCGGAAAGAATAATCTCGTCGCCAAAGTCAAAGTCCAGATGATTGCGCAGCATCGCTTCCGTCAGCCGGTTGTACCGGTCGGCCTGCTCGTTCAGGCCCATGATGTGGCTGTCCGTCCAGCCCATGTTCATTTCCACCCGGTGCAGATCCTCCTCGGGGTCGCAGCCGCACTGGGTCCACATTCCGGAAATGGGATGCAGCATCAGGATGCGCCGCCGAACCTCACCGGCCTGTACGCAGGCGGTAACCCGGGCAAAGTAGTCCTCCATGGCCTTGTTCTGCTCCCACCAGCTGTTCTGATAGTTGAAAACCGGAGGATAGTCCCGCTTCCGGCAGCCGGTAATGGAGTACAGGGCCAGGTGCTGGCAGCGGCGGGTAATGCCGTTGACAAACTGCCAGTCGGCCAGCCACTTCTGGCCCTCAAAGTCAAATTCCCAGCCGGTGCAGCCGTAGGTCTCGGAAATGGTGTTTTCCCGGCCGTACTGGTTGGCTACACTGGCGCACTGCCGGACCGTCAGGTATTCCCGGGCCTGTTCGCCCAGAATATCAATGCCCGGACGGTTCAGGTACCGGTACTGGGGCATGGCTGCGCCGCAAACCCGGATATTGTAGCCCAGGTCGTTTTCGTAGAGCATATGGCCGGTAAGCTCCATGCGGTTTTTCTGGCAGTAGTCGTAAATCTGCTTCATATAGCTTTCGCTGAACAGCTCGGCCAGGGTCCGCCAATAGTCGTGGCGGATTTTTTCGCAGCCCTCTCCCCGGAAGAACAGCAGGGGCAGCTTGCCTGTGGGGTCATAGCCCCGGTGGACCCGGAAGTAATCCACAAAGCCTGCGGTCCAGGGGAGCCAGGGGCGGCCGGGGGTAAATTCGCTGTAGAAGTCGCAGCAGTTGGGTTCGTCGGTAAAGAAGCCTTTGATGGCACCGCCAAAATCCTGGCCGAAGCGCTGGCGGTATTTTTCGTGGGTCAGGGTCAAAAAGGTTTTTACGGCATCCGGGTTCAGGTTATCGGGGGGCGCAAAGCCGTTGTACCACTCGGAAGGGCCGGAAATCTCGCTGCGCAGGATGACCTTTTGTTCACCGCTGCCCAGACGGATTTTGCTGCCTTCTACCTGGGCGGGATAAATGCCTACGGTGCGGATGCCGAAGGTATCTTCCGCAGGGGATTCACCTGCGGAAAGAACCTCCAGGGTCAGGCCCTTGGCGGTGTAGGCTTCCCGGTCCGTGGCGCTGACCATGCCCCCGGCGCTGCCGGAGGGCCACTTATCCTCGTCGTAAATCCACAGCTCCATATCCTGGGCTTTGGCTTCCTCCAGAGAGGCAGCCACATCGTCCATCCATTCATCGGAAAGGTAGGGGGTCTCCAGGCCCTCCCGGGAGTGGATAAAGGCGCCGCCCATACCGTGGTCGTGCATATCCTTCAGCTGGCGGCGAAGCTCCTTAGGATTCAGCCGGTCGTTCCAGCCCCAGAAGGGGGCGCTGCGATAGGCGGCCCCGGGCTGAGGGAGCAGCTGCCGCAATTGGGAAATTCGTTTGATTGTCATAGATGTCTCCTTTGAGGGGGAAAATAGAAAAGGGGTCCCGTTACCCGAAAATCCGCCCCGTCGGATAGCCGGCGGGGCGGATCAGGGGTATTTAGCCCATCATATGGTTGGGGATGAACATAATCAGGTCGGGGATGTAGGTAACGGCAAACAGCAGACCGATCATAATGAGAACCATGGGCAGGATCTCTTTGATAACGCCTGCCATCTTGGTTTTGCCCAGACCGGCGACGATAAACAGCAGCATACCGAAGGGCGGGGTGGACAGGCCGATCATCATGTTCAGGCAGATAACGACACCGAAGTGGACCAGGTCGATGCCGAAGGACTTCACCAGAGGCAGCACCATGGGCACGAACACCAGCTGAATGGTAGAAACATCCAGGACGCAGCCCAGCAGCAGGAACACGATGTTCACAACGAACAGGAATACGTACTTGTTGGTGGTGATGCCGGTAACAAAGGCGCCGACGGCAGCGGGAACCTTCTCACGGGACACGATGAAGGAGAACAGGTAAGCGGTGCCGCAGAGCAGAGCCAGAGTGGCGGTGTTGGCGGCGGTCTTCTTCAGGATGGTGAGCAGCTTCTTCCAGCCCAGGCTCCGGTAAACCAGGAAGCCGATCAGCAGGGCGTAGGCGGAAGCCAGAGCACCGGCCTCGGTGGGGGTGCAGACGCCGGAGTAGATGCCGCCCAGCAGCAGAACCACGGTAAACAGAGCGGGGGCAGCCACCAGGGTGGCCTTGCCGAACTGCTTCAGGGTCATCTTTACGCCGGAGGGGTAGTTCCGCTTTTCGGAAAGAAAGAAGCAGTAAATCATCAGCAGGACAGCCAGCAGAACGCCGGGAACCATGCCGCCGGCGAACAGCTTACCGACGGAAGCGCCGGAAAGCATGGCGTAGATAACCATGGGGATGGAAGGGGGGAAGATGGGGCCTACGGTGGCGGAGGCGGCGGTAATGGCGCAGCTGAACTCCGGATCGTAGCCTTCCTTTTTCATCTGCTCGATTTCCATCAGGCCGATGCCGGAGGCGTCGGCAATGGCGGAGCCGGTCATACCGGAGAAAATCAGGGAGATGAAAACGTTGACCTGGGCCGTGCCGCCCTTCATACGGCCCAGCAGACCGTTGCAGAAGTCAAACATCTTGTCGGTGACTTCGCCCTCATTCAGCACGTTTGCCATGAAGACGAACAGGGGAGCCGCCAGCATGGTAAAGCCGGCGATCATGTTACCGGTGATAACCGTGTAAACATTGCCCAGAGCGGCGGGAGCGGCTACCAGGAAGTAGATGATGCAGGATGCCAGCATAGCGAAGGAGATAGGCATCCTTATGATAAAGAACACTGCCAGGGATACGAAAAGAACAAATACACCCCAATTCATGCGGTGACCTCCTGTTCCGCATCCTTCAGCTCCTGCTGGGGAGTGGTGGGATGCACGGGATTTTTGTATTCATCAATGGCTTTTTTCACATTGATGAGGGAGCGGACAACGGTCTCTGCCAGCATCCAGATGTAGGGCGCAAAGCAGATGGTGTAGGGGATCTTCAGAATGCCGGTGATCTGGGTGGACTTCACCAGCATCTTAACGCAGGGGGGGATCGCAATGCCGATCAGCACGGCCAGAAGAACATTGTAAACGATCTTCATGAGCATCTGGACCTTGGGGGAGCACTTGTCATAAACCAGAGAGAACACAACGTGCTCGTCGTTTTCGATGGCCTTGCCGCAGCCGAAGAACATGATCCACATATAGCACAGAACGGCAACCTCGTTGCCCCAGGACAGGGCCTTATTGAAGCAGTAACGCATGACGATGGTGGCAACGAAGGAGAGGAACAAAACGACATAAATGACACAGGGGAACCAAACGCCCAGGATGTCCATGATCGCAGCGCCGAATTTCTTTGCTTTTTTCAAGGGTTCATCCTCCTAATCAAATTTGGGGGCTTCCCGGAGAAGCCGGTTGAAATGCTTTGATTTGCCTGGAAGAAAAGGGGGGCAGATCCTGTCGGACCTGCCCCGAAGAAGATTTCAGTTGTCTGAAAGCGATGGAAACAGGTTTTGCTTAGCCCTGCAGCTTGGCGTACAGGTCCATATCCCAGTTGGCCTTGATTTCGGGATGAGCATCGTACCAAGCGGTGGCGTTGGCTTTGAACTCGGTGATGTCGGGATAGGTGATGGTGCAGCCGGCGCCTTCCAGATCGGCGATGATGGAGCTCTCCTGGTTCAGACGCTCGGTGTCGTTGTACTCACGGGCAACCTCGAAGGCATCCTTCACAGCCTGCTGCTGGGCGGCGGTCATGCTGTTCCAGGTATCAGTGTTGATGCAGGGCAGGATGGAGTCAACAACGTGGTTGGTGATGGCGAAGTTCTTGGCAACCTCGTAGAAGCCGGCATTCCAGTCGGAGGGCAGGGGGTTGTCCTGGCCTTCCACAGCGCCGGTCTGCAGAGCGGTGTACAGCTCGGAGAAGGCCAGAGCGGTGGGCTCGGCACCCAGGGCCTTGCCCAGGTTCTGCCAGGCTTCGGAGCCGGGCATACGCAGCAGCACGCCGTTCATGTCAGCGTAGGAGTTGATGACCTTGGTTCTGGTGTTGATTACGCGGGCGCCCAGGTAGAAAGCGTTGATGGGGGTAACATTGGTAGCGGCAGCGATCTTGTCGTAGACTTCCTGGCCGACGGGGCCGTTCAGGGTGGAGGTCATGTGATCGTAGTCGTTCCAGAAGTAAGCGGTACCGATCATTTCGCACCAAGCCAGGTCGGGCTGGGTGGACAGGGTCTGGAAGGAGATGTAAGCGATGTCAGCGCCGCCGGCAGCGGAGCCGGTGTTGATGGCATCCCACTCGTTCTCGGAGGAGAACAGGGTGGAGTCGGGGAACACGTCACAGGTGACGGAGCCGCCGGACAGCTTCTCAACTTCCTCGGCGAAGGTGGTCATGGCCTTGCCATGCCAGTCGGCGCTGGAAGCGTTGGCGGTGAAAATCAGGTGAACTGCGGGATCGTTGGCAGCGGCGGGAGTTTCGGCATCGGCGGCAGCGTCAGCAGCGGCGGCGGTGGTGGCAGGAGCCTCGGTGGTGGCGGGAGCGGAGCTGCCGCAGGCACACAGGCCCAGAACCATGACCATAGCCAGGGCGAGAGCGATGAGTTTCTTCATTTTTATTGTCCTCCTAGTTTATATTCATTTTACCCAAGGGTAGAAATGACGCTTTTGCGGGATTAACCGAAGAAGGCCTTGCGGAACATCTGCTCGCAGGCATAGTACTGGTCAATCTCCAGGATTTTGCTGCTGGGATACTGCTCGGCGGTGGCGGTGGTCACCTTTCCGGCGGTGAGCTCCTCGGGCTTTCTGGTACGGGTGACCAGAGTCATGGGAACGCCCATCAGGTTCATGTGGTACTTGCAGTTGACGGGGTAAACCTGGCACTCCACCATGGAAGCGGCGCCCAGGAAGTTCATCATCTGCTCAACACGCTCGGCCTCGGCGGGGTTATTGTAGTTCTCGCACAGCCAGGCCCACAGGTCGGCGTGGAAGTTGGCCATAACGCCGGAGTAACCGGCAATGCCCATCTTCAGGCTCTCCAGCATGGTAGCGCCGTTGGCATTGAAGATCTTCAGGGGGGTGCCCTTTACGGCCTCGGCCTTGGCCTTCAGCATATCCAGGTCGCAGCAGGTGTCCTTCAGGAAAGCGAACTTGCCGGTGTGGGCAATCCACTTCAGCAGCTCGGGGCTGATAACCCGCTTGTAGGGGTAGGGGCACTCATAGATGCCGAAGCTGTCGGCATGGATATGGTCAATCAGGTACTGGATGCGCTCCTTGGCGACTTCCTCGCTTTCACCCTCGGCGGCGAACTGGTTGGAGATGAACACATAGGAGTCGGCGCCCATATCCACGATCTGCTGCGCTTCCGCAATCTGGTCTTCCACAGACTCTGCAACGTGGCCGGAAACAACAACGCCCAGGCCCTTCTCGTGGCCGTGCTCGATAACATACTTGGCCAGAGACATCCGCTCCTCCTTGGTCAGGAAGAACATCTCGCTGGACTGGCATACGGCAAAGATGCCGGTGACCTTGTGATCGGCGTACCAGTCGATAATGCCCTGGACCGCTTTGTAGTCGATCTGGTTGTCTGCGGTGAAGGGGGTAATCATTACCGGCCAAACACCATTTGCAATTTCTTTCATACTATTGCTCCTTATTTCATGATGCGAGCAGAGGTGCAAATCGTGAAATCACCCTGTAAGGCCTGACTTTGGCAGATTGCACAAATATCTGCTATTGCATTTGTGCAATCTGGCGGCATCAGGGGGTTAGAGAATGTCGGATTTGTTCCTTTTGCTGATATGATTCTAATCCATCTTTCTCCAAAAGTAAAGAAAAATTTTTGAAATCCATAAAGGAAAATTTATAACTGATGTTATCTAACTTTCAAAAAAACTTTAATATGGAAAGAAAATAAGCGCAATTATGATGGAAATCACTATAATTGCGCCGGTATTTGTAAAGTTTTTATGAAATTGTACAAATGCTATTTTTCGCCATTTTCGGAGGCGCTTTCGGGGTCCTCCTGGCCGCCGTCTATCTGGTTCATCAGAAAATACCACATCTGTTTTTTCTGGTTGGTAAAGAGATCCGGCGGCTTATTGGCGTATTTTTTCTTCTCCTCTTCTACGGTTGCCTTGAGGAGCTGGCTGAACAGGCCGTCTTTTTTCATGGTATATCCTTTCTCTGCATTCCGCCGGCACCGCTTGACGGATGGGCAGAAAGCCTTTATAATCTATCTGGACAGAGCTTTTCCCTGCCAATATCCAACGAATGGAGGATTTCCTTTGGAAACCTGTAAAACCCTTCCCAAATCCTACGCAGATAATCTGCTGGCCTGCATTGAGCTGGAGCGAAGCCAGGTGCTTTCCCGGCTGATTAAAATCGTCTCCGTGGTGCTGCTGCTGGCCCTGTTCGGTCTGGGCTGCCTGATGCTTCCGCCGGAGGAGCTGACCGCCATGTCGGACCCTTTTGAGCACCTGGTGGTGCTGATGCTGGGGCTGATGGCCGTTATGCTGCTGCGGGAGCTGGTGCGGGGCATCCTGATGCGCATTTTCAGCGGCGTAAAACCCATCATCCGCTATGCCGGGGCTTATCCCCATGCCGGCTGCGAGGCTTATTTCGGCCGGGTCCAGGAATGGATCATCTGCCTGGCTCCCATTGCGGTGATCCTGGTATTCTCCGTTGTGCTGATGCTTAATATGCCGGATGCCAGCTGGAAGTGGATGATCTACATCATCCTGGTGGTAGGCGTGTGCAACTGCGTGGGGGACCTGTATATGGCTGCCCGGCTGACCGCCTTCCCGGAAGATGTGCTGGTGTGCAACGTAGGCCCCAGCTACCTGGTGTACGGGCCGAAAAAGAAAAAGTAAAGTCCGGAATCTAAGAAAGCCCTGCGGCAGTATCAAACCTGCCGCAGGGCACTTTTGTACCCAAAGAGCTGAAGCCCAGGATCAGGCGCAGCCAACCGTCAACAAAATATTGGCAAAGGTCCGCTTTTCGCCGGTGGAAATGGCCAGACGGACACCGGGGACGCAGCAGGCATCGTAGAATTCATACCGGCCCAGCTCCTCCAGCTCCATGCCGCCCAGCATTTTCCGGAATTCGCCGAAAATTTCCGGCTCCTCCACGCCTTCGCCGGGGGTCATTACCTCGGCCCGCTCCACATTGGCGGCGCTGAGAATGGCATCTAGGACATCGGTAACGGTGGGCAGGCCGGGGGTCAGGCCCAGGTATACCAGCTCCGCGTCCGTAGTTTTGGACTCCAGGGGATAATTGCCATCGGCAATCAGAATCTTATCGCCGTGACCGCAGGCAGACAGGGCGGCCATCAGCTGGGGATGAATGAGTTTTCCTTTCAGCATAGTTTTTACCTCACTTTTCGCCTTCACGCAGATGTCCAAGGGCTCCGCCGGGATGGCAGCGCACATAACGGATGGGGTCCCAATCCTGCTCTACCTGCAGGGCCACGGACAAGGCCTGCAGCGTCAGCATTTCCGCCAGAACGGAAGCCCGGGGGGCACGGTTCAGCGGGCCGCCCTCCTTGTGAACACCGGCGTACAGGAAAGCGTCGGAGTTCTTGGCCAGCCAGCTTTCGGGATTGCCGGATACGCCGATGACCTTGCACCCGTTGTTCTTTACGGCCAGAACGGTAGCCTTCAGCTCCCCGGTTTCGCCGGAGTTGGAAATGGCAATCACCACATCCCCGGCTACCAGCTGGCCGCAGGAGCCGTGGACGGCCTCGGTGCCATGGAGGTAATAGGCGGGGTTGCCGGTGGAGGAAATCAGGGAAGCGGCATAGGTGGCCACATGGCTGCACTTGCCGATGCCGGTTACATGGATCCGGCCGCCCTTGGCCTGGGAGGCCTGTACCAGGGCGGCAGCCTGCTCGTACTGGTCCGGGGCCAGACTGTCGATAAAGGTATCAACTTCTCCCTTGACGGTGTCCAGGAAAACATTGACAGCCTGCTTGCTTTCTTCTTTCAGCATGGTTTTTATTCTCCTTTGTTGTTACTTCAAAACATCCAGCACGGCCGGATCGAAGCTTACGGTATTTCTCTCCCGGATCAGGGCCTGAACCTCACTGATGGTGGGCAGGCTGGGGATGGCGCCCATCCGGGATACGGTGATGGCGGCGGTGTGGCTGGCGAAGGCCAGGGCGTCGGACTCGGAAAGGCCGGCAGTCAGGCCGGTACAGAAAGCTGCCACGAAGGAGTCTCCGGCGGCAGTGGTATCGGCAACGTGCTCCATGCGTACCACATTGGTGTGGCTGACGGCGTCACGGGAAGCCACCACGGAGCCGTTTTCGCCCATGGTGATAATCAGCTTGCTTACGCCCCGGTCGGCAAACCAGCCGGCAACGGTTTTAACATCATCCATATTGATGCCGTTGGATACATCAATCTCATGTCCGGCCATCAGGGCAGCCTCGTGCTCGTTGGGGGACAGGTAAGTAACGCAGCTCAGCAGCTCATCGGACAAAGGTGCGGCAGGGGCGGGGTTCAGCATGACGGGAACACCGGCATCCTTGGCCCATTTGGCAACGGCCTCGATGACATTCATGGGCAGCTCCAGCTGCATGATCACCATATCGTACTGACCAATGGCATCCTTCAGCCAGGCCAGGTGCTCGGTGGTGAGGGTGAAGTTGGCACCGGGGCAGACGGTAATGCGGTTCTTGGCGTTGTGCTCGGTGACCTCCAGGGTGATGTGCCCAACGCCGGAGGACTCCTCCGGATCTACCGTTACATGGGATACATCAACACCGGCATCCTTTACGGCGTTTTTCAGAATGGTGCCGAAGGAATCGGCACCCACGCGGCCGGCCATAGTTACATCGGCACCCAGGCGGGCACACTGTACAGCCTGATTGGCACCCTTACCGCCGGGAGCGGTGCGGAAATTCAGGCCGATTACCGTCTCGCCTTCCTTTGGCGCCCGGCTGGTGGATGCAATCAAATCCATCATAAAGCTGCCAACCACGAGAATTTTGGGCTTTTTCAGCATGGAAGAACCTCCAATTGTCAATTTTCAATTGATGCGCCCGGTTTTCCGGGCGAACCTATCCTTAATATTACAGCCTGTGACAGCTTTTTTCAACCCCTATATAAAAGTTTTTTCTTATGGATTTTATAATCTCCTATCATGATCTCATGAAGATGCTGCAGATAAATGAAATTCTGTATTGACTCTCCTGAAAAAAATGTTACCATAAGGAAAAATAAGGGCCGCGATGATGCGGTTTTTAAAAAACGAAAAGGTTAGCTACGGCTTACTCCTAAGTGAGAACTGCGGCTGCATTGCCGTGCTCTGGGATGACCCGGACTGCATGGCCCGATTGCGCGTAAAATGTTGTGTTTCCCTGGAAAATATCCAAAGAAATGCCATACGAAAGTAATCCCGGATTGGAGAAGTATACATGGATACTGCAAAAGGCAGCAGGAGAAAGAATTTTTTGTAATTTTGAGTTAGCTAGTGCTAACTATAGAAAGGGGTATTTTTTTGAAAAAACAGTCTGATTTTGGGCGGCTTATGGCCTACGCCGGGGGATACCGGGCGTTTACCTATCTGTCCTGGGTTCTGGCGGCTGCCAGTGCGCTGGTGGGCCCCTCCGGCGGCGGAAAGACAACGGTTTCCCGGCTGGCCGCCCGGTTCTGGGACTACCAGAAGGGGAAAATCACCGTCGGCGGTATGGATGTTTCAAAAATCGACCCGGAAAAGCTCATGAGTCTGTATTCCATTGTCTTCCAGGATGTGACCCTGTTCAACAACACCATTCTGGAGAATATCCGGCTGGGCAGGAAGGATGCCGCGGACGAGGAGGTACTGGCAGCGGCAAGGCTTGCAGGCTGCGATGCGTTTGCGGAGAAATTGCCGGATAAGTGGAACACGGAAATCGGGGAAAACGGCTGCGCCCTTTCCGGCGGCGAACGGCAGAGAATCTCCATCGCCCGGGCATTTTTGAAGGATGCCCCAATCATCCTTCTGGATGAGGCCACGGCCAGTTTGGATGTGGAAAACGAGACCCTGGTGCAAACGGCGTTGTCCAGGCGCATCCGGACAGCTTCCCGGAATTGCAGCCCGCGGGATGGATGCGGTATCTGCTTGACAATGGCCCATGCTTCTGTTACAATACGAACGGACATTAGTTAGTAAAAAAGAAAAGAGGGAAAAGAAAATGCAATCAATGGCGCAAGACTGGTATAAAAACATCTGGACCCTGGAAATTCAGGACCAGTCCTGGGTGGAGGAGACAGGGCACCAGGTGGATTTTTTGATTCAGGCGCTGCACCTGACCGGCGGGGAGCGAATATTGGACCTGGCCTGCGGCTTCGGGCGGCACACGCTGGAACTGGCCAGACGGGGGTTTCAGGTTGTGGGGGTGGATATTACGCCTGATTATATCGCTTTTGCCAGGGAACAGGCCAAAAGGGAAGGCCTTTCGGCGGCATTTTTCTGCATGGACATTCGGGAAATATCTTTTGAGCGGGAATTTGATGTGGTGCTGAGTATGGCAGACGGGGCCATCGGCTATCTGGAAAACGAAGAGGAAAACCGAAAGATTTTTGAGCTTGTTTCCAAAGCCTTAAAGCCCGGGGGGAAGCACTTTATGGACATTATGAGCGGCACTTACGCCGATACCCATTTCCCTTGCCGGCTCTGGGATGCGGGGGAAAAGAGGCTGACATTGTCCTGCTTTGAATGGAACTCCGAAACAAGAATTCTGCTTTACGGGCAGAAGGACTATCCCTACGGGGCACCCTTGGAAAGGCCGGCGTTTGAAGAGGGAAACCCCATCCGGCTGTATACGCTTCCTGAAATAGCGGAAATCTATGCTTCCGTAGGGCTGCGTGTAACGGAAGTCTTCGGAGATTTTGCCGGAAGCCCGTTTTCTCCCAACTGCATTCAGATGCTGGCCTGTGGAGAAAAAGTGGAAAGCGTGGTGCAAAAGTGACAACCTCCAGATTTGGGCCCACCCGGCGTGTTTTGCTTTTTTGGACTCTCTTTGTGGGTCTCTGTGCCGTAGGCGGGGCCATTGGAATGATGTTGGACCCAACGGGGAGACTTCTTGGCATGGAACAAATGCTGCCCTATTTCCAGGTGCTTCCCTTTGCGAAAATTGTATTTCAGAATTATACCTTTTCCGGCTGGGCGCTGCTCACCGTCAACGGTCTGACAAATCTGACGGCGGCGGTGCTGCTGATGAAAAACAGGAAACCGGGCATTCTCCTGGGCGGCGTGTTTGGGGTGACCCTGATGCTGTGGATCTGCATTCAGTTTTACATATTTCCCCCCAACGCCCTTTCTACCGGCTTCTTTATTGTTGGCCTTCTGCAGACGGCCACCGGATACATGGCCTGGGTATTCGGAAAGCAGGAGGCGTTTCGGGTGGAGCTTTCGGATTATCCCAATATAGGAACGGATGACAGCCGCCTGGTGGTGTTTTTCTCCCGTATGGGCTATGCCAGAAAGCTTGCCTACGAAGCCGCGAACCGCACCGGGGCAGCGGTTTACGAGATCAAAGCCACGGAGCGCACTGCCGGGACCTTGGGTTTCTGGTGGTGCGGCCGCTATGGGATGCACAAATGGGCCATGCCCATCGAAAAGCCTCCCATGGACCTGACCCAATACGACCATATCACCATCTGCTCCCCAATCTGGGTTTTCTCTCTGGCAGCTCCAACCCGCAGTTTCTGCATGGAGGCAGCGGGAAGAATCAAAGAGGCGGACTACATCCTGGTCCACCACCAGAACAGCCGGTACGAAAACGCCGCCCGGGAGATGGACATCCTCTTAGGCCTGCAGCATACCGCCCTTCGCAGTGTGCGGTGCAGGGAAGGGGTGTTTCGGGAAATCAATCGGTCATAGCAAGCCCCCGGCAGGCGTAGAGCGCTTGCCGAGGATTTTCTTTGGGAGAAAGTACACAAATTCCCATCTGCCGATGTCTCCCGTGAAAAATTTTTATCTTTCTCTTGTCTCTACATCTATTGTAGGGTTTATAATAGCTGTCAGAATCCAGAGAAAAGAAGGCTGAGACCCATGGAAAAAAATCTGACCACCGGCAGTGTATTTAAGAATGTGCTCTTTTTCTCGCTGCCCTATTTGCTATCCTATTTCCTGCAAACCCTGTATGGAATGGCGGACCTGTTTATTATCGGCCAGTTTGAAGGTGTGGCCAGTACCACAGCGGTGAGTATTGGCTCCCAGGTTATGCATATGCTTACGGTGATGCTGGTGGGCCTGGCTATGGGCACCACGGTCAGCATCGGCCAGGCCGTCGGGGCAGGGGACCGGAAAAAGGCGGCCCGGGATATTGGCAATACGGTGGTGCTGTTTATGACGGTGGCATTGGTGCTGATGGCGGGGCTGCTGCTTCTGGTGAAGCCCATTGTTTCCGTTATGTCCACTCCCATGGAGGCCGCCCGCGGCACGGTCACCTACCTGACCATCTGCTTTATCGGCATTCCTTTTATTACGGGTTATAATATCATCAGCTCCATTTTCCGGGGATTGGGGGACAGCAAGAGTCCTATGTATTTTATTGCCGTGGCCTGCGCTGCCAACATTGTGTTGGACTACCTGTTTATGGGGGTCCTGCATCTGGGACCTGCGGGGGCGGCTTTGGGGACTACGCTGTCCCAGGCCATTAGCGTGGTGGTGTCCCTGATTGTCATTTGGAAGCGGAAGCTGATCGTTTTGGAGAAAGAGGATTTTGCCCCCCGGCGCCCGGTAATGGGCAGCATTCTGAAGATCGGCATCCCCATTGCCATGCAGGATGGGCTCATCCAAATGGAGATTCTGGGCTTTTCCCGGGAGGTGACCCTCATCGACTACGGCGTCACCAGTGACCCGGAGAAGTTTGTGACGGAGATCTGCATTCCGGTCAAATGTGAGTAGAAAAAACGAAAGGAAGATTCTTCGCACCAAAAGCCGCCTTTTACACATTCTGTGCAATTCAGTGTTGATACGGAGAACATTCGCGGCTATAATAGACCCAAAACGATTTTGTGCAGGGGGACTCTGCGCAGGAAGCCGGAGCAAGGGGAGAGTGGGGCCGTGCGAAAATTTTTGGAGAAGCTGTTTGCGTGGATTAGGTCGATTTTTCGGAGAACTTCAGCGGAAGTGCCGTTGCCTCAGGCGATTCTGCCGGAGGAAACGGAGGAGGCGCTGATTCACGCGGACTGGGCGCACCGGGATGTGCTGATCGGTTCTTTTCGGAATGCGGCGCAGTTTCAAGCCTGTATGGAAAAGAGCTTCTATTATATTCCGGCTTACCTTGTTGAAGAGTGGGACAGACCCATCCATTTTATTGCCGCCTTTCAGACGCCGAGGATGTTTCGGGACCGGGCGGGGATTCACTTTTATGGGCGGGTTTGGAAGGAAGAAAAGGTATCCAGGAGCAGCATCCGGGAGGTCCCCCAGACCCATGGAAACCCGGAGGATCCCTACTATCGGTATGAAATAGAGGCGTGGCTGCCTTTACAAAAGCCAATTTTGCCGAAAGAATCGGCATTTGTCAGGGCCTTTACCAATCTTTTCCTGCTGGAAAAAGCCCAATATATCCCGGAACTTCTATTGGACTCCGAAGAGGAGTACCGGCTGTTTGTGGAATTAAAGCGTCGGGAAGGAACACAGGGGCCCGGTTTTGCCCTGGGAGAAATAAAGGTTTTGCTGGACGGAAAAACAATCCGTCTCTGCCCGGAAAATGGAGCAGAGAGCCGGTGTACGGTACAGGATTTTGAAAAGCGCCCGGTAGCCACCTTCCGAAAGCTCTATGAGGAGGCTTTTGCATCCGTTCTGCCTCCGGCTTAGCGTTGGCATGGTGAGGGCCAGATGCCGGGTACCTCTACCGCTTTTTGTCTGTATACAGTATCTCCCGAACGCCCACGACCAGCAGCAGTCCACCAAAGGGTATCCGCAAAGCCTCAGGGTCCAAAACCTGCCGCAGGCAGGTTGTTCCCCAGGCGCCCAGGCAGCCGGAAAGAATGGCAGGAAGGAGCTGCCGCAGGCTGACGGACCCATCTTTTCTCCGAATCCAGGTAGAGCAAATGGCGGCGGGCAGGAAGAACAAAAGGTTTACGTTTCTGGCCCGGTCCGGGTCCCAGCCCAGTACCAGGGTCAGCCACAAAATCAGCAGGCTGCCGCCGCCGATGCCCAGAGCAGAGAGGGTGCCCAGAACCGTGCCTGCCAGAAGGGTCATTACAGGCATAGGTACCGGATTCCTCCCCAGAGAATGAAGATTCCCAAAAGTCTGTGGAGCCATTTTACGGGAATCCGCTTCCCGTATTTGGCGCCCAAAATGCCGCCAAGGGCACTGCCGGGAAGGTAGGGGGCCGCATCCCAAAGGCTTTCCATCCGGAAGCTTCTGCTCAATACCGTCAGGCAAACAGGCAGGATAATGGCTACGGAGCAGGAGAAAAGGGCCTCTTTTTCCAAGGGGCTTTTTCGCAGCAGGGGCACCAGCACCAGTCCGCCTCCGGCACCGAATAGCCCGGTGACGCATCCGGCAAGCAAGCCGGCCAGAATCAAGGAAATATGCAAAAAACCGCCTCCCAAGGAAAAGGATTTCCAAGGGAGGCGGTTTTTATGCCTTTGGGAATCAACCGTTGGTATTCAAAACCAGGTTGGTGCGGATATAGGAGGTATTCTCCACGGTCATGGTGACGCTCTCTACCAGGCTGTTGTACCAGGTGTTGTAGGCATCGTTCTGGAGATCGGTCTTGATGAGGTACTCCCGATAGGTTTCTGTGGAGTTGCCAACGAAGTACATTACATGGTAGCCGTAGGTGGTTTCCACAATGCCGGTGTCGCCGGGCTTGCGGCTGTCGTCAAAGCACCAGTCGTTAAAGGCGCTGACCATCTGGCCGGGATAGACATTTTCGTACAGGCCGCCGTTCTCCTGGGAGCCGGTATCGGTGGTGTTGTCGTGGGCCAGGGTGGCAAAGCTGTCCTCGGTGGCCTCGCCCTCCTGCCACTGCTTCAGCAGGTCTTCGGCCTTCTCCTTGGCAGCGGCCTTTTCTTCGTCGGTGTAGGTGGTGTTGCCGTTGGAATCGGTGGTGCCGCCCTCAAAGCCGGCCAGAATGTGGCGGACATTCACCAGGCCGAACCGGTTATCGGTCATGCCCCGGAAATACAGGCAATAGTAGCCGGAAACAGTGGTGACCTCGTTGCCGTCGTCGTCGGTGGTGGTGGAGGTGCTGGCGAGATAGGTCTTGTCGCCTTCCTTGCGGCTGCTGTCGCTGATCCACTGGGAGATTATGGAGCTCAGAGCGGTGTAGCGGGTATCGTCCATGGCGGTGCTGGCGGCGGAAGAATCCGCATTGATGGAGAGGGCGGCAATGGCGGCGTCCATATCCTCTACGCTCTGAATGCTGTCGGCGGTAACGGCCTTGGCATCCGCTTCGGCAGCGGCGGCCTTTTCGGCATTGGTGGCCTCATCATCCAGGTACCGGCTGACGGAAATGTAGTACTGATTGTAGGAGTAGGAGTTGTAAACATTGGGATCTTCAGCATCCTTGGCTTTTACTTCGTCATCGGTAAAGGCCAGGCTGTCTCTGTACTGGGTCTGGTAGCCGCTGGCGGTCAGATTGGTCCGCAGGTAGGACTGGTAACCGTCCATAGTGGCGCCCTTGCCGTACATGGCCTTCAGGTAGTCCTCGGCCTTGGAGTAGCCGTAGAGGCTGGCGTAAATGGACAGGTTGGAGGTGGCAGAGGTGATCTGATCCTCGCCGTCCTGGTCCAGCACATAGCCGTTGGCCTCTGCCTCCTGACATACGGCATAGGCGGCCTTGGCGCTCTCCTCGGCGGAGCTCAGGAAGTAGTCGGCCCAGGTCTCGCCGGTCTCTTCGTTATAGGTCTGCTGGTCCAGAGCCTTGGTGGTGTCCAGACCGAACAGGGACAGGTAGGAGCCGTTCTGGGAGTAGAAGGAATTGACGGTGTCGATAAAGTAGTAGCTCAGCTCGGCATTGGTCAGACTCTTGTCTCCCACGGTCAGGGCTACGGTCTTCTTTTCCCGGGAGCCGCTGTTGGCAATGGCCTGGTTGACGCCCACCACAACGGCGACAAGGACCAGAACGGCCAGTACCACGCCGAAGGCGACGGTGTAGGCTTTGGTTTTCTTGTCTTCCTTAATCTGCGCCTTCTGACGCTCGGTCAGCTTGGCGGCGTTTTCTTCAGCACGAAGCTTCTTCTTGCTGGATGCACTCATGGTATCATTTCCTCTCGTTTTATTATGCAAATGTATATTTGCAGATAGACCCGACTATTATAAACGAAAAGACGCCCGGTTTCAAGAGGAGAAGCGGAAAAAGAGAAAAATTAACAAAAAACCCGGGAAACCAAGGTTCCCCGGGGCCCCGCTTCGGCCGTATCGCATCCAATTATGACCTGCACGAAATGGCAGGTGGGTTGCCGCTCCCGACGTTCTCTGCTCCCAGCGTCCACCCATCGTCGAGGCGTGGGCGGGAGGTCTGCAATCCCGCCGGGAAGTCTAACTTCCCGTTAAAAAAATGTGGGTCCAAAAGGACACGACAACGTACCAAGCAGGGAAGGACGATTTTACTCGTCGTCTTCCTCTTCGTAGAGCGAATCCATAATGAGGTCGTACACGGCCTTTAGTTCCGCTTCGTCTTCAATGGCGCAGAGGATGGGTTCGCCGTCTTCCTCGATGGATTTGAGAATGCTGACTTCCAGATTATCGTCATCCTCCGCACCTGCGGGGATCACGGCCATATAGCTCTCGCCGTTATATTCAACTGTGGTCAGCACTTCCAGCTCATATTCTTTTCCGTCTTCATCGGTGATGGTGATAAAGTCGGAACCGTATTGATCTTCCATAAAGGAGCTCCTTTTCGGAAAGAATTTCTTGACTGTATTGTACAGCCTCCCGGCCATAAAATCAAGAGGAAAATTTCCGGATTCCGGAATTAGTCGAATCAACACATATTTTGTCCGGAAATTCATGTAATATTCACGATTTTGGGGCTTTCGTTTTTTTGTGTGCTATGATATAATTCTCTGATGATATGGTGAAGTACCATACGCATTTCTCTGAAAGGATACGGTTTTTCTCCCCATTGGCGGGGAAAACCTGCGGTTATGACCCATGGCAAATGACGAAAAGAAACCAAGAAGGAGAAAAAAGGAGCGGCAGGAGTGGAACCCCCACTGGTCCATTAAGACGCTTTATACTGTGGGCTCCGTGGCTCTGTCCGCCTTAAAGATTGCCCTCGGCGCCTGTGTGACGGTACTGCTGATTCTTCTGATCTGCGGTGTTGTCTTTATTGGGACCCTGGGTGACTACCTTCAGGATGATATTCTGACGGAAGCCTCCGACTGGTCCATTGACGATTACGATCTGGAGGAGACCTCCTTCTTATACTATGTGGACAGCGACGGAAAAATCCAGCAGCTGCAGCAGATCTATACCACCACGGACCGTCAGGTGGCCAGCCTGGATGAAATTCCACAGGATCTGATCAACGCCACCGTGGCCATTGAGGACAAGCGGTTTTATGAGCACCAGGGCGTGGACTGGATTACCACCGTAAAGGCCTGCATGAATATGTTCTTCGGCGGGGACAGCCAGTTCGGCGGCTCCACCATTACCCAGCAGCTCATTAAAAACGTGAGCCAGGAGAACAGCATTACCGTTCAGCGGAAGGTTATGGAAATTTTCCGGGCCCAGCTCTTCGAAAAGCAGTACGACAAGGATGTTATCATGTACGAGTACCTGAACCGGATTTATCTGGGAAAGGGCTGCTACGGCGTCAAGAGCGCTGCGGCCACCTATTTCGGCAAGGAGCTGCAAAGCCTGACCACTGCCGAGTGCGCCAGCCTCATCAGCATCACCAACAACCCATCCCTGTTTAACCCCTATTCCCAGAATGTGTTTAAGTACAAAGGGGAGGTTCGGGACGGTGCGGGCCGGAACCGGTACCGGCAGCTGAACGTGCTTTCCGAAATGCTGAACCAGGGGTACCTGACCCAGGAGCAGTACGACGAGGCCGTGGCCCAGAAGATGGTATTTAAGGATGGTATCGATTCCGCCGACAAGTGGGCCGAGTGCGAAAACTGTGGCTACGGCGGCACGGTATCCACCTTTCAACAGGAAGGCAGCCACTACTACTGCCCGGAGTGCGGCAGCCTTGTCAGCGTGAATCTGAACGCTTCCCAGACCGTTTACTCCTGGTTTGTGGACTCCGCCATTCTGGATGTGGCCCGGGACCTGGCCGCCCAGGACGGCGTGGATTGGGAGACGGCAGGGGAGAAGACCCGGAACTACTATCTGGAGCGTATCCAGAAGGGCGGCTATCATATTTACACCACCCTGGACATGGATATCCAGAACCAAGTGGATGAAATCTACGAGGACCTGGAAAAGATTCCCACCACCCGCAGCACCCAGCAGCTTCAGTCCGGCATTGTGATCATCGATAACCGTACCGGCGATGTGGTGGCTCTGTCCGGCGGCGTGGGGGAGAAGACAGATTTCTTTGCCTACAACAAGGCCACTCAGGCCAAGCTCCAGACCGGCTCCTCCCAGAAGCCCATCTCCGTATATGCGCCCGCCTTTGAAAAGGGCGGCTTCAGCCCCGCTACGGTGGTAAAGGATATGCCCTTGCAGTATATCGACGGCACCCCCTTCCCCCGGAACGACAACCGGAGATACAATTACGCAAGAACCATTTTCAGCGGCGTGGTGTCCTCCGTCAATGCCATTTCCGCCAATACTCTGAATGCCATCGGCCCCAGCTACGGCTACAGCTTTGCCAAGTATAACTTCGGCCAGAATTCCCTGACGGACAACTACGCCCTGGCAAATGGCCAGAGCCTTTCCGATGTGGCCATTGCACCCCTGGCGCTTGGTGCCCTGACCGTGGGCTCTACCGTCCGGGAAATGTCCGCGGCCTATGCTACCTTTGCCAACCACGGCACCTATCGGGAGCCCCGGACCTATACCAAGGTGTACAACAGCCAGGGCCAGCTGGTTCTGGACAACAGCCAGGACAGCCGCCAGATCCTCAGCGAAAAAACCGTGGAGTATATGAACTACTGCCTGTATAACGCGGCCAATTCCGGCACCGGCGGCGCGGCCATTTTCCAGGGCCAGTCCATTGCCGGTAAGACCGGTACCACCTCCAGCAATCGGGATCGGTGGTTCTGCGGCTTTACGGGCTACTATACCGCCGCCGTCTGGTGCGGCTACAACCAGCCGGAGGAGATCAACCTCACCGGCAACTACGGAAACCCCGCCGCCCGGCTGTGGAAAATGGTTATGGAGCCTATCCATCAGGGCAAGGCCCGGGTGCCCCTCTTCACCGGGGAGCAGATGCAGACCGTTACCGTCTGCCTGGATTCCGGAAAGCTTGCTACCGCTTCCTGTACCAATGATGTCCGGGGCAACCGGACGGCTACCGTCAGCTGCTATCCGGAGGATATGCCGACGGAATACTGCGACAAACACATTGATGTGAATTTCTGTGTTTCCGGAAACGGCGTGGCAACGGAGTACTGCGGCCTGATGGGGGATGTGCAGACCCGTTCTCTGGTCAAGCTGAACCCGGCAGAGGTGGCGGAAATCCAGGGCGCCATCGGTGCGGGCCTGGAAGAAATGTATTATATGGATTCCTATGTGTACGCCGTAGATGCTGACGGCAACGCCATCCCCTGGCACGGTTTCCGGGGCGGCGCCAATCCGGGCAGCGATACCCCCTATGTGATTTGCCCGGAGCACAATCACAACAGCTGGCTGGAGTTCGGCGGCCGGGATGAGGAAACGGACGAAACAACGGGAGCACCGGAGGGCGACTCCGGTTGGAGCGCCCGGAATGACCGAAATGACAGTTGGGTCGGCTGATAGAGAGAAGGAGAATGCCTATGTTATGGATTTCGGATCAATGGAAGGATTATGAGGTTCTGGACGCCTCCGACGGAGAGCGGCTGGAGCGATGGGGAAAGTATATTCTGGTTCGGCCGGATCCTCAGGTGATCTGGTCCACGCCCCATGCAGCCCCTCAGTGGAAAAAGTACGATGCCCGGTATATCCGCTCCAATACCGGCGGCGGGCACTGGTCAGACCATCAGCTCCCGGAGCGGTGGCAGATTCGCTACCGGGATTACCTGACCTTTAATGTTAAGCCTATGAACTTTAAGCACACCGGCGTGTTCCCGGAGCAGGCAGCCAACTGGGACTTTATCCGGGAGAAGGTGGCCTCCGCGGGCCGCCCCGTAAGGGTTTTGAATCTCTTTGCCTATTCCGGCGGCGCCACCCTGGCGGCGGCGGCCGGGGGAGCGGAGGTATTCCATGTGGATGCATCCAAGGGCATGGTAGCCTGGGCCAAGGAAAATGCCATTGCCTCCGGCCTTGCTGACCGGCCCATCCACTGGATTGTGGATGACTGCGGAAAGTTTATCCAGCGGGAAATTCGCCGGGGAAGACGGTACAACGGCATCATCATGGATCCCCCCAGCTATGGCCGGGGGCCCAGCGGCGAAATCTGGAAGATGGAAACCAGCTTTTTCCCCTTCCTCCAGGAAACCGCCAAGCTCCTCACCGATAACCCTCTGTTTGTCATCATCAATTCCTACACCACGGGCCTTGCTCCCTCCGCGGTAAGCTACGCCTCCGATGTGGTGTTTGGTCCCCAGTATGGCGGCAAGACCGCCGCGGGAGAGTTAGGCCTGCCCGTTAAGCAGTCGGGCCTTATTTTGCCCTGCGGCGCGACTGGCAGATGGACATTGTAAAGAAAAGAGGAAACCGATTGGAAGATATTATATCTGTAGAGCATCTGGCCTTTTCTTACCCCGCCATGGAGGGGCAGGAGGCGGTGCCGGTCTTTGAAGATCTGAATCTTACCATTGAGCAGGGCAGCTTTGTGGCAGTGCTGGGTACCAACGGCTGCGGAAAATCTACCCTGGCAAAGCATTTTAATTCCATCCTGCTTCCTACCGGCGGAAAGGTATATGTAGACGGTATTGATACCTCCGACCTGGAGCGGATCATGGCGGTCCGGCGGTGCGTGGGCATGGTGTTCCAGAACCCGGATAACCAGATTGTGGCCAACGTGGTGGAGGAGGATGTGGCCTTCGGCCCGGAAAACCTGGGCGTGGCCAGCCCCGAAATCCGCAGAAGGGTAGATAAGGCCCTGAAGCAGGTGGGAATGTACGAATACCGGGAGCACGCCCCCCATCTTCTTTCCGGCGGACAGAAGCAGCGGGTGGCCATTGCAGGCGTCATTGCGTTGGAGCCCAAGTGCATTGTATTGGATGAGCCCACCGCTATGCTGGACCCCCGGGGCCGGAAGGATGTGATGGACACCATCACGAAGCTGAACCGGGAAAAAGGCATTACCCTGGTGCTTATTACCCACCATATGGACGAGGCCGCCAGAGCTCAGCGGGTGGTGGTACTGGATAAGGGCAAAATCGCCGCCGACGGAACGCCCAGGCAGGTGTTTGCCCAGGTGGAAATGCTGCATAAAATCGGACTGGCCGCTCCCGATACCGTGGAGCTGTGCTGGGAATTGAATCAAAAAGGGGCAAATCTGCCTCTGGACGAACTGGACCCGGATACATGCGCGCAGGCACTTTACGATTGGCTGAAGGCCTGACCCGTAGGGAGGAAGAAACGTTGAATCCAATTTTACAGGTGAAGGATCTCACCTATACCTATTCCATCGGCACCCCCTTTGAACATACGGCCCTGGACCATGTGAATTTTTCTCTGGAACGGGGAGAGTTTATAGGCATCATCGGCCACACGGGCTCCGGAAAATCCACCCTGATGCAGCAGCTCAATGGGCTTTTAAAGCCCACCTCCGGCCAGGTGATTCTGGACGGCCAGGATATCTGGTCCGATAAAAAGCTGACCCGGGCCGCCCGGTTCCGGGTGGGGCTGGTGTTCCAGTACCCGGAGTACCAGCTGTTTGAGGAGACGGTTTACAGGGATATTGCCTTCGGTCCCGGAAACATGGGCCTTTCTAAAGAAGAGATTGACCGGCGGGTCCGGGAGGCGGCGGGCTTTGTAGGCATCGAAAGCAAACTCGATATGTCCCCATTCGACCTGTCCGGCGGCCAGAAGCGCCGGGTGGCCATTGCCGGCGTGATTGCCATGGAGCCGGAGGTGCTTATCCTGGATGAGCCCACCGCGGGACTGGACCCTATTGGCCGGGAGGAAATTTTAAGCAACATTGAGGCTTACCGCAAGGCCAAGAACGCCACCATCCTGATGGTCAGCCACTCTATGGAGGATGTGGCCCGGCTGACGGATCGGCTTCTCGTCGTGAATGGCTCTAAGCTGGCCATGGATGGTACCCCGGAAGAGGTATTTGTCCATGCCAAGGAGCTCCAGAGCATGGGCCTGAACATCCCCCAGGTGACCCAGGTGTTTTTGAAACTAAAAGAGCTGGGGGTAGATGTGCCCAGCGTGTATACCCTGGAGGCAGCCGTGAAGGAGCTGCTAAAGAGAAAGGGGGAGTACCATGCTTAAAGACATTACCCTGGGCCAGTATTTCCCCGGAAATTCCTTTGTCCACCGCCTGGACCCCAGGACGAAGCTATTGTGCCTCATTGTGTATATCGTGGCCCTTTTTTGTGCCCAGTGGTGGGTCAGCTATGGGCTGATGCTGGTATTTTTGCTGGCTGCCATTAAAATCTCCAAAATTCCGGGAAAGTCCATTGTTCGCGGTATGAAGCCGCTGATTGTCATTCTGGTCTTTACCGGGGTGCTGAACCTCTTCTATACGGATACCGGCAGGGTGCTGGTGCAGGTGTGGAAGCTGACCATCACCACCGGCGGCCTGGAGCGGGCTATTTTTATGACGGGCCGCATTCTGCTGCTCATTTCCGGCAGCTTCCTGCTGACCTATACCACGTCCCCCATTTCTCTGACGGACGGTCTGGAAAGTCTGCTGGGGCCTTTAAAGAAGCTCCATGTGCCGGTGCATGAGCTGAGTATGATGATGTGCATCGCCCTTCGGTTTATCCCCACGCTGATCGAGGAGACCGATAAGATTATGAACGCCCAGAAGGCCAGAGGCGCGGATTTCGAAACCGGCAGCCTTATCGACCGGGCCAAAGCGTTGATTCCTGTTTTGGTCCCCCTCTTTATCAGCGCCTTCCGCCGGGCGGATGAGCTGGCCACAGCTATGGAGTGCCGCTGCTACCAGGGCGGTGAGGGCCGCACCAAGATGAAGCTGCTGCGCTATAACCGGAATGACTTTATTACCTTCGGCGCTTTGGCGGTGCTGCTGGCGGTGGTTATCACCCTGGGCGGTTTGGGACTGTGAGGGGAAAATGAAAAGAAACATTGCTCTCTTTCTGACCTATCTCGGCACCCGGTATCATGGCTGGCAGGTCCAGAAAAACCTGCCCACGGTGGCGGAGACCATGGAAAAGGCCGCCGCCCAGGTGGTGGGGCACCCGGTCCATGTGACGGGCTGCGGCCGTACCGATGCGGGGGTCCATGCCCGGTGCTATGTGGCCAACTTTCGCACGGAATCTACCATCCCTGTGGATCGGCTACCCTATGCCCTCAATACCCATTTGCCCTGCGATATTGTGGTGACCAAGGCCTTTGAGGTAAATGACAACTTCAATGCCATTGGTTCCTGTGTCAAAAAGGAATATACCTACCAGATTTACAATTCCCGGCTAAAGGATCCGTTCTATGTAGACAGGGCCTGGTTCTATCCCCGGCACCTGGACGAAAGCGTTATGCAGGCGGCGGCGGACCAGTTTGTGGGTACCCACGATTTTGCCGCGGTCCGGTCCGTAGGGACGGATGTAAAGTCCACTGTCCGGACGGTCTACTATTACAATGTAGAGCGCCGGGGCAATATCCTGCTTCTGAAGGTCTGCGCCAACGGCTTCCTTTACAATATGGCCCGGGCTATGGCCGGTACCGTGGTGTATTGTGCGGAAGGGAAGATCCGGCCGGAGGAAATAGGGGCCATTCTCGATTCCGGAAACCGTACCGCTGCCGGTCCTACCGTGCCACCCGGGGGGCTGTACATGACCCACCTGTGGTATGACGACGGAGTAGATAAATTTGAATGCGCCTGTGAAGACAGGTTTGGATAAACGGAAAAAATATCGCTGCAAAACAATGTGCACACTGTTTTGCAGCGATATTATTATTATGATTGCCTGTTAAATTCTCGCCACGCCGGACTTCCGTGCGGCTTCGGCGACGGCCTTGGCTACGGCGGGGCCTACCCGCTTATCGAAGGCGGCGGGGATGATGTAGTCGGGGCTCAGCTCCTCCGGGGAAACCAGGTCTGCCAGGGCCTGGGCGGCGGCCATCTTCATTTCCTCGTTGATGTCGGAGGCCCGGACATCGAAGGCGCCCCGGAAGATGCCGGGGAAGGCCAGCACGTTATTGATCTGGTTGGGGTAGTCGCTGCGGCCGGTGGATACCACCTTGGCGCCGCCGGCCTTCGCTTCCTCCGGGAAAATTTCCGGGGTGGGGTTGGCACAGGCGAAGACGATGGCGTCCTTGTTCATGGTCTTTACCATCTCGGTGGTCAGGGTGCCGGGAGCGGAGACACCGATGAACACATCGGCCCCCTTGATCACATCGCAGAGCTTGCCGGTCTCCTTTTGCAGGTTGGTGACCTGGGCCATCTCCTCTTTGATCCAGTTCAGCTTCTCCCGCCCGGCGTAAATGGCGCCGGTGCGGTCGGTCATGACGATGTTCTGAAAACCGGCACTCAGCAGCAGCTTTACAATGGCGATGGCGGCGGCACCGGCGCCGGAGGTGACGATTTTTACATCTTCTTTCTTTTTGCCCACTACCTTCAGGGCGTTCTGCAGGCCCGCCAGGGTAATGACGGCGGTGCCGTGCTGGTCGTCGTGGAAAATGGGAATGTCACATTTTTCCTTCAGCTTCCGCTCGATCTCAAAGCACCGGGGGGCAGCGATGTCCTCCAGGTTGATGCCGCCGAAGGAGCCGGAGATGAGGTACACGGCGTTGACAAATTCGTCCACATCCTGGGTCTTCACGCACAGGGGGAAGGCATCCACATCGCCAAAGGCCTTGAAGAGCACGCACTTTCCCTCCATCACGGGCATACCGGCCTCGGGACCGATGTCGCCCAGGCCCAGAACCGCGGAGCCGTCGGTAATCACGGCGCACAGGTTGTGCCGCAGGGTGTAGTCATAGGATTTATTGATATCCTTCTGGATTTCCAGGCAGGGGGCGGCCACGCCGGGGGTGTAGGCAAGGGATAGGTCGTCCTTGGTTTTTACCGGGGGCACGGCTTTGATTTCGATTTTGCCCCGCCACTGCCCATGCAGGCGCAGGGATTCTTTTGCATAGTCCATAGTGTTCCTCCTATGTGTTTTTATTGGTATTATAGCGGAAAAATGCCGGATTGTAAATATCCCGCCTGTGGAAATCTGTCGTTCCACAGCTCCTTGTCAGTTGTGCACAAAAAATTAAGGAAATGTGAAGCGTTATATGTGGTGTTTACCTTGTTGACAAATGTCCGCCTGTGAGATACAATATGGGCACATTCAACAAGGAGGTTTTGGATATGCCGAATCTTAAAAACAACGAAAACGCTGCCGTATCTGCCGCCTCCCTGCGAATTATCCCCATTACCATTCTGGCCGGTTTGCGGGTAACCGTGCTGCGCCTGGGCCTGGTAAGAGAAGACCAATATTTTGCGACCGGGGAACTTCACTTTGTATGAAGAAACGGTTGCCTACGGGCAGCTGTTTTTTTATAGTAACCTTTTAAAGTAAGGAGAAAAGAAAAATGAAAAAATATCTTGCATTTGCTATGGCTCTGGCCATGGTAGCAGCCAGCTTTGCCGGCTGCGGCAGCTCTTCCTCCGCTCCTGCCAGCACCACCGCGGCGACCACCGCGGCAGCCGGTGACGCCGCTGAGGCCCCCGCTGGCACCGGCACCGTAAAGATCGGTATGTCCGGCCCCCTGACCGGCGGCGCTTCTGCCTACGGCCTGGCTGTGAAGGCCGGCATGGAAGTGGCTGTTGAGGAGATCAACGCCAAGGGTGGTCTGCAGATTGAGTTTAACGCTCAGGACGATGAGGCCGACGGCGAGAAGGCCGTTTCCGCCTACAACGCTCTGAAGGACTGGGGCATGCAGGTCATGGCCGGTCAGGTCACCACCGGCTCCGCTCTGGCTGTGGCTCCTGAATCCACCACTGACAATATGTTCAACCTGACCCCCTCCGCTTCCGCTGAGACCCTGGCTCTGTCCGGCCCCAACGTCTTCCAGATGTGCTTCACCGACCCCAACCAGGGCGCTTCCGCCGCAGAGCTGGTGTCCACCAAGTTTGCCGGCTCTAAGGTTGGCATCATCTACGACTCTTCCGATGACTACTCCACCGGCCTGTACAACGGCTTTACCGCCAAGGCTGCTGAGCTGGGCCTGGAGATCGTGGCTACCACTTCCTACACCGCTGACAACAAGGCGGACCTGTCCACTCAGGTCACCCAGTGCCAGGATGCCGGTGCTGACCTGGTGTTCCTGCCCATCTACTACACCGAGGCTTCTCAGATCCTGACCTACGCCAACCGGATCGGCTACGCTCCTAAGTTCTTCGGCTGCGACGGCATGGACGGCATCCTGACCGTGGAAGGCTTCGACACCACCCTGGCCGAGGGCCTGGTGCTGATGACCCCCTTCGATGCCAACGCTTCCGACGAGGCTACCCAGTCCTTCGTTACCAAGTTCAAGGCCAAGATGGATGGCCTGGTGCCCAACCAGTTCGCCGCTGACGGCTACGATGTCATCTACGCCATCTACACCGCCCTGACCAACGCCGGCGTTACCGGCAACGAGAGTGCTGAAGAGCTGTGCACCATCCTGGAAGAGCAGTTCGCAACCCTGACCGTTGACGGCCTCACCGGCTCCGGTATGCACTGGGACGAGAACGGCATGATCTCCAAGGCTCCTGCCGCTGTGGTCATCGAGAACGGTGTCTACGTTTCCATGGCTTAAATCTCCAAACAAAAGCAAATCCCATCAAAGGGGATGGGCGGCTTCGGCCCCCATCCCCTAAAGAGATGTTTACGATCAGCAGTCTATGAAAGCATCGGAGGCACCCCGGTGTTTTCATAGGCTGTTGAGAAAAATGAAGAAAGAGAGGGATCGATTCATGAAAATCATCCAGTATCTGATCAACGGGATCAGCATCGGCTCCGTTTATGCTATCATTGCTTTGGGCTATACCATGGTGTACGGCATTGCCAAGATGCTGAATTTCGCCCACGGTGATATCATCATGGTGGGAGCTTACATTTCCTTCTGCGTGACCAACTATCTGGGGCTGCCTGTGTTTGTGTCCATTCTCGCTGCTATGGCGGTGTGCACCCTGCTGGGCGTCCTGATTGAGGGACTGGCCTATAAGCCCCTGCGGGGCACTCCCAGCCTGGCGGTACTGATTACGGCCATCGGTGTCAGCTACTTCCTGCAAAACGCCGCCCAGCTGATTTGGTCCTCCAGCCCCAAGAACTTTACCTCCATTGTGACCTTTGCGCCCCTTCGCCTGGCCGGAGGCCAGCTGGTGGTCACCGGTGAGGTGATCTACACCATTGCCGCTTCCGTCATCATCATGCTGGGACTGACCTGGTTCACGACCAAGACCCGGACCGGCAAGGCCATGCGGGCCGTCTCCGAGGACCGGGATGCTGCCCAGCTCATGGGCATCAATGTGAACCAAACCATCTCCACCACCTTTGCCATCGGCTCTGCTTTGGCAGCCATTGCCGGGGTGCTGCTGTGCTCCACTGTGCCGACCCTGCAGCCCACCACCGGCTCTATGCCAGGCATCCGGGCTTTTACCGCGGCGGTTTTCGGCGGCATTGGCTCTATCCCCGGGGCCATGCTGGGCGGTATCCTCCTCGGCATTATCGAGACCTTCAGCAAGGCCTATCTGAGCCCCCAGTTCAGCGATGCCATTGTGTTCGGTGTTCTGATTGTCATCCTTCTGGTCAAGCCCGCGGGTCTGCTGGGCAAGCAGGTCCAGGAAAAGGTGTGAGGTGCGTACCATGAAAAAGAAACTGACAAAAGACAATATTATGGGGGCCTCTACCTATATTGTAGTGATTGTGGCCTTCCTGATTTTGCAGCTGATGCTGAACCAGGGCAAGCTGAACAGCACCACCAAGGGCTTTTTGGTCCCGGCCTGCGCCTATATCGTATTGGCCGTGTCCCTGAACCTGCTGGTTGGTATCTGCGGTGAATTGAGTTTGGGCCATGCCGGTTTTATGGGCATCGGAGCCTTTACGGGCATCATTACCACCGCCTTGCTGGCCGACGCCATTCCCAATGGCACCATTCGTCTGATTGTTGCCTTGATTGTTGGCGGTATCATGGCCGGAATTATGGGCTTCCTGATCGGGATCCCCGTGCTGCGGCTTCGCGGCGACTACCTGGCTATCGTTACCCTGGCCTTTGGCGAAATTATGAAGAATATCTTTGGCAACCTCTACTTGGGCGTGGATTCTAACGGGCTGCACGCTTCCATCGGTTCCGATACCCTGAGCCTGGCGGAGGGCGGCAAGATGATCGTTTCCGGCCCCCGGGGCGCTACCGGCATTACCAAGCTCTCCACCTTTGCCATCGGCTTTGTGCTGATTCTCTTCACCCTGTTTGTGGTGCAGAACCTGATTAACTCCAAGGAAGGCCGGGCCATCAAGGCCGTCCGTGATAACCGGATCGCCGCCGAGTCTGTGGGCATCAATGTCACCGGCTTCCGGATGAAGGCCTTTGTGGTGTCCGCATTCCTGGCCGGTATGGCCGGCGCTCTGTTCGCCATGAACTACGGCTCCATCAACGCCAGCAAGTTCAATTTCAATACCTCCATCAACATTCTGGTCTTCGTGGTCCTGGGCGGCATGGGCAACATCTTGGGCTCTATCATTTCTGCTAC
Source organism: uncultured Oscillospiraceae bacterium (assembly GCA_934565415.1). GTDB lineage: Bacteria > Bacillota > Clostridia > Oscillospirales > Oscillospiraceae > Faecousia. The sequence goes on along the minus strand of CAKTHQ010000010.1, from coordinate 14,030 downwards.
GGTGCTGTACATCCTGCCGGAGGCCATGCGCGGCCTGCAGGATTACCGGATGATCATCTACGCCGTAGTCCTGATCCTTGTGATGCTCTTCACTTGGTCTCCCAAGGTGAAGGACCAGGTGTCCGTGGTAGTCGATAAAATTGCAGGTTTGTTCCGGAAGAGAGAGAAGGAGGCGGGAAGCAATGAATGAGTATTCCAAGAAAATTCTGAAAGTGCCCACCGTGACCTTCGTCCGGGAGCAGGACCAGGGCAAGCAGCCTGTGCTGGATGTGCGGAACCTGGGCATCGACTTCGGCGGCCTGACCGCTGTGGATAACTTTAACATCACCATCGGACCTACCGAGATTTCCGGCCTGATCGGCCCCAACGGCGCCGGTAAGACCACCATCTTCAACCTGCTTACCGGTGTGTATCAGCCCACCAGAGGCAGCGTCCTGGTCAATGGCGTGGACATCAAGGGAATGCCCGTCCACAAGGTGAACAAGCTGGGCATTGCCAGAACCTTCCAGAACATCCGCCTGTTTACGGATATGTCGGTCCTGGATAATGTTAAGGTGGGCCTGCACAACGAAATGAAGTGCTCCTTTGTTTCCAGCGTGCTGCATCTGCCAAGTTACTACAAGGCAGAGAAGAAGGCTAACCAGAAGGCCATGGAGCTGCTGGACTTTATGGGCCTGACGGAATATGCCGACCATAAGGCCGGGTCCCTGCCTTACGGCGTCCAGCGCCGGCTGGAGATTGTCCGTGCTTTGGCCACCAATCCTTCCGTGATTCTGCTGGATGAGCCTGCCGCCGGTATGAACCCCAGTGAAACCACGGACCTGATGCACCAGATCCGCCGGATCCGGGATACCTTCCATGTGGCCATCTTCCTCATTGAACACGATATGAATCTGGTTATGAATGTCTGCGAGGCCATCGCCGTGGTGAACTACGGGCGGATTATCGCCAAGGGTACGCCGGAGGAAATCCGGACCAATCCTGCGGTCATCGAGGCATACTTGGGCAAGGAGGACGGTGAGACCCATGCTGAAAATTGAGAACATTGATGTATACTACGGCGCCATTCACGCCGTGAAGAACGTTTCCTTCGAAGTAGGGGAAGGGGAGATCGTGGCTCTGATCGGCGCCAACGGCGCCGGTAAGAGCACCATTTTGAAGACCGTTTCCGGCCTGATGCATCCCCGGTCCGGCACCATTACCTTCTGCGACCAGGATATTACCCATATGGATGCCTATAAGCTCCTGCGCACCGGCCTGGCCCATGTGCCGGAGGGACGGCGGATCTTCCTGGAAATGACTGTCCAGGAGAACCTGGAAATGGGCGCCTACATCCGCAAGACCGTGGACGACGCGGATCTGGAGCGGGTATTTACCTACTTCCCCCGGCTGAAGGAGCGCCGCAAGCAGATTGCCGGTACCCTCTCCGGCGGCGAGCAGCAGATGCTGGCCATGTCCCGGGCCCTGATGGCCCACCCCAAGCTTATGATGCTGGACGAGCCCTCCATGGGTCTGGCCCCCATTATTGTGGACCAGGTGTTTGGCATCATCAAGGAACTGCATAAGTCCGGTACCACCATTCTTCTGGTGGAGCAGAACGCCAGAAAGGCTCTGCAGATTGCGGACCGGGCCTATGTTCTGGAAACCGGCTCCATTACCTTGAGCGGCACCGGCCTGGAGCTTGCCAAGTCCGACGAGGTTCGCAAGGCCTACTTGGGCGGCTAAAGTCAAAAATCAAGCACTCCCTGCATACAAATGTGCGGGGGGTGCTTTTTTATGTGCCGGAAAAATCGGATGCGGGGCGGCTGCATGATTGCCTTTGGGCTGGGGCTTTTGATTGGCCAATGGGTAGACTCGGTGTTTTTGTGTGTTCTGGCGGGGTTGATGCTTCTCACCCTGGGCTGGTGCGTGCTGCGGCAGAGGTAATATCCCGTTTATTCCAGGCATATACTCCCACCAGAAAAGCGAATAGGAGGACTATGCAATGGAAATGAAAAAGTCGGCCTTTTCCTACTTGGAGCCGCTGTACCTGGAAACCCGGGTGTTTGAGCAGGCCCAGGAGCTGAGAGTTCCTGAAGGAATGCCGGATGCGGAAAAAATCCTGGGGGTCTGGGGGCAGAGCGTCCTGCGGAGCAAGGATTGGCGCACCGATACGGTAGGATTCAATGCGGGGATGCTGCTGTGGGTTTTGTACGAGACGGAGGACGGCAGCTCCCCCAGAATGCTGGAGGGCTGGGTGCCCATTCAGGGGAAATGGACTCTGCCCCAGGAAACGCCGGAGGGGAAGCTCCTGCTGGACCTGACGCCTGCTTTTTTGGACGGACGAATTGTATCTCCCAGGAAAATAATGGTCCGCTGTGGCCTTGGAGCGACGGTCCAGGCGCTGAGCCCCGCAGAGGGCACCCAATACGCCCCGGAGCAGCTGCCGGAGGACATATATACCCTGGAGCATACCGTTCCGCTTTTGCTCTATGCCGAGGCCGGAGAGAAGACCTTCCAGATGGAGGAGACCCTGGGGGAGGAAAAGCCGCTGTGCTATGCCGTTCGCTGGAACCTGACAGACCAAAAGGTGGTAGGCAATAAGCTTGCATTCCGGGGAAACATTGAACTTCAGGTGCTTCTGGATGGGCAGACGCCGGAGAGCAGGGAATTCCAGTTCCCATTCAGCCAGATTGCCGAGCTGGACCAGACCTATGGAAGCCTGGCCCAGTCGGAGCTGACGCTTTGCGTCACATCCCTGGAAACGGAGGGGGAGACTCTGAAGCTGGGGCTTACTGCCCAGTATGCCATTGCGGACCGGATGACGCTCCACACGCTGACGGATGCCTACAGTAACCGGCGGCCGGTGGAGCTGACGGTAGAGGAGGCATTCTTTCCCGCCATCCTGGATAGCCGCTGGGAGAATGTTCCCTGCCGGGGAAAGCTGCCGGAAAATGTCCCCGGGGCCACCCAGATCACCGCCTGGACGGATCCTGTGGGCGTGAAAAGAAGGGAAGAGGGGACGCTTCTTTCTGCCCAAGGCAGTGCACAGCTCCTGTGGGAAGGGGAAAAGGGACTGCTGGGACTCCAAACACCCTTGGAAGGGGAGCGGCTGCTAAAGACCGACGGAGAAGTAACGGTAACGGCCAGCCAGGCTGGAAAGCCATTGCCGGATCTGTCCGGAGGCGGTGGGATAAGCTGTGAGGTCAGATGCCATGTGGTAACGCTGAGCCGGGAGGGGATCCCCCAGGTGACGGGCCTGGAGCTTGGGGAGATTACGCCTCCCGACCCGGACCGCCCGTCCCTGATTCTGTGCCGGGCGGAAAAGAAGGACCTGTGGACTCTGGCCAAGGAGACCGGCTCTTCCGTAGAGGCCATCCAAAAAGCCAACGGGCTGGAAGGGGAGCCGCCCCAGGGGAAAATGCTGCTGATCCCCATTGCGTAACAAAACACGGCATTCGATCCGTAGTGTTGGGATCGAATGCCGTGTTTGTTTTTTGAGGCTTACGCCGCTCCCAGATACTCCTCCAGGCACAGCCCCGTGTCCTTCATATCCAGGGAAACCCGGGTGCCTACATAGCGGAAGTGCCAGGGCTCGTTGATGATACCGGTGATGTCCTTTTTTCCTTCCGGATACCGGAGGATAAAGCCGTACTCCCAGCAGTGCTCGGCAAGCCAGGCGTTGGCCTCGGCGCCGGTCAGGTCTACGGAAAGGCCCAGCTGATGCTCGGAGGTACCGGGGAGGGAAACGGTTTTCAATGTCTCCTCGTAGGCCTCCTCATAGGTCATGCCCTTATCCATATACTCCTGGGTCCGGGTCTCCAGAATGGCGGTCTGCTCCTTCTGGGTGCGGTAGGAGCTGTTAAAGCCGCAGGACCCCACCGCAGCCCGGCAGTCCGCCAGCATTTTTTGCAGGGGCTCCTGGGCAACTCTCTGGATCAGGTGGTAGTCCTCGGCCACAACCACATCGGTTTTGTAGTAGCTGGGGATGGGGTTATTTTTGTTGACCAAAATCACCATAATGCCTTTGGGGGAGAAGTAGTATTTCTGCCCGTCGATGGTTTGGGGGCCTACCGCCGCGCTGCCGTCCTCCTGGAGATAGTAGCCGTATTCCCCCTCTTCATGCCAGCCGGTCTGCATCACGCCGTCGTCGTCAAAGAAATAGTTCTTGCCTTCGATTTCCTGCCAGCCGGTGGCTTTCAGCCCTTCTAAATCGTAGTAGTAGCGGTTGCCGTCCCGCTCCACCCAGTCGGTTGCCATGGTGCCGTCTTCCAGGAAGTACCGCTCCCCGTCCTCCATCTGCTGGACGCCTACAAGGTAATGGCCATCCTCGTCAAAGTAGTAGCGGCCTTTTGGCAGGTCCTGCCAGCCGGTGGCCATAGGGCCCTCCGGGAGGAAGTAATAGTCCCGGCCCCCGACGGTCTGCCAATAGGTGACCATGGCGCCGTCGGTGCCCAGGTAATATTTCCCTTCCGGCAATTCCAGCCAGCCGGTATGCAGAACGCCGTCTTCCCCAAAGTAGTACCGGCTGCCGTCAATCTCCGTCCAAAGGGTGGATAGAACGCCGTCGGAACCAAAATGGTAGCGCTGGCCGTCGATTGTTTGCCAACTGGTAACCATCCGGTTTTCTTCGTCAAAGTAGCATTTCCGGTCCGGCAGCTCCAGCCAGCCGGTAACGGGCCTGCCGTGGAAATCCCGGTAGCTGTAGCCCCCGTCCTGGAGCTGCTCCCAGCCGCTGCGGTCTACGTTCCCGTCATACCATAGCCAGCCTGCCGTACCCAGCAGGGAAAGCCCCAGCAGGATCAGCAGGGAAGAGAGGATGATTTTTGTTTTTTTGGTCATAAAAAGCCTCGCTTGTATTATCTGTAAGGGTATGAATAATATGTGCTGCTGAAAGCATACCATACTCCGGATGCATTTGCAAGATGTGCAAAAAGGAGCCTGCAAGAATGACAGGCTCCCTTTTGCCGAATTACGTTTGCTTGAAATTACACAATGCGATTATGAGCGCGAATGGCAGGACCACGGTGAATATGAACACATAGCGGAAATAGGTCCCGTTACAAGGTCCTAAAAGGCTGACACCGAGAGAAGCGAGCAGCGGAATAATGGAGATGAAAAGAGTACAGACGTCTTTTTTCCATAGGAGTACAGCTGCCAAAAACAGCAGAAGCCAGATATAGGTTGCAGCTCGGTTGAATACATTTATAATGGGCAATTCAAACAGCGTATCCCGAACAGATTCATATAAGAGTCTTGCGCGGTGAAAAATGGCCGGATAGTGAATGTCTAGGCCGACGGAACTGGCTAAATTGTTTGTAACTTCCATACACGTTTCAGACCAGGTGTAGGAGTAGGAGTCAACCGAAGCTGTATCCGGAAAGAAGAAGTAATAATAGTTTTCCAGAGTGGCATCCAAATATAATAGCGGCTGTTTTTTAAACATTTCAAACCATACAGCAAAGTAATCCTTCAGATCCTCTTTTGAAGCGTGTGCATTAAAGCTGTTTTTTACGGGGTCGGAAAGCTCCGGTTCGTAACGGTCACCAAGGTATTCGTATCCCAGAATCCGGTCAATGGCATCGCGTTCACGGTCAGTCACTTCTTCCGGATGGTAATGTACATACCTGGCAGTCTGCTGGAAGGGAAGGGAAAGCATTTCCCGAATACTGCCCGGCGTAATTTTAAAATAAGGCATGACCACCTGATTCAAAAGGGTGATCGCGAACATGGAGAGAAGAAGCGCTTTTGCAAAGAGTTTGCGATTTTTCTTCATCTTTAAGACGAGAAACGCGAACCAGACCAGTAAAACATACTTTCCTTCGTTCCGGAAAAACGGAACCATCAGGCTGAGCACATAGATGGAATATTTCACCCATTTGCGGTGCTCATTCGGCAGATAGGTTACCCGAATGATTTGGATGATCAGAAATAGAACGGTATATGCGTATATAACATCCTTTGTGATCAGAAAAACATAGGATTTTACTCTGGGAGCAAAGCAAAAATAGGCTAATACGGCAATGCGGATCCGCAGGTCTACATGGAGCTCCGACAGGCACTGGATCATGGAAGCGACAACGATGGCCATGTAAAAAAACTGGAGCATGGCAACCAGAAAGATGCCGACATTATAAGAGTGAAATACCGCTCTTCCAAGCTCAAGGCACCCGTGAACGAAAAGTGTATAGGCAATCGGATGATGGCCGTTTAATTGCACATTCTCGTCCAGCAGGACCAATAACTTGGCCTGCCCGTATTGGGACTGGGCATCCGACAGGTTAAAGCCCTGGGGAATTATGCTCTGTGAGTCTCCCATAAGGAAGGCAGGGTAGGATAAAACGATGTATGGCAAAAAAGCAACGCACAGAATGAGGACAGTCGCCCCAAAGGGGTGGGCATCTAAAAACCTGAAAAGCTTATGCCTGCAAAGCGGTGACTGCGTTTGGGTAGGGCAGATCCGCCCGGTTTGAAATGCTGGAAAAAGCGAAAGCGCGATTGTTCCAAAAAGAAGCGCGTAACCAATACAGGCGGTAGCGGTCTTTAAAATTTGTAAGGGACTGCACAGCAGAGGATAAATAGACTCAGCACCACGAATAGAGGTACCAATCACGATGCAGAGAGCAAAGAAGATGCCGGTTGCGCCTGCATACAGGATGTCTCTGCCGGTAACTTTTATTTGAGAGAGGATCTGCTTGAACAGGAAAGAATAAAGTACAGCCAGGGAAAGAAATAACATGAAGTGGAGAACGGAGAAAGTGGAAAAAGATTTCAAATAGGCTGCCAGGAATGAGCCTGGAATATTTGTTTCAAGCAGGTTCATTTGAAATGCGATTGTAGACAAATAGCTGAACAGCAGGCAAAGAAGCTTCTTTTTTTTCTCCATCTGATCCATTACCCCTTCAGCCCCCGGGCCTGCCGGTCCATATCCTCAACGACAATGTCGTAGATTTCCCCCAGGGAGGCGCAGTAGGCCAAAACCAGCCAGGGCTCGTTGGTGTGGAAGTGGATCTTTATAAGCTCCTCATCACCTACGGCCAAAAGGCAGTCGCCCTTAAAGTGCTCCGTGATGTAATCGTGAATTTCGTCCTCATCCAGGTCGTGTCCCTCAATGAGCAGCTGGGTGTCGTATTTGAATTCTACCATGGTGTGTTGCCTCCTATATGGCCCAATATATAATGAAACGAAATCTTTGCTGACGCAAAGGTGAAATCCACAGCAGCGCTGTGGAAGAAATCGAGTCCTGACGGCCTCGGTGAAATGAAATCCGTCCTTACTCCTGCCGGAAGGCGGATTTCACCGGTAACCGATTTCACCCACCGAAGGTGGATTTCACCCGTCCAGCGGACGGATTTAACTGGAAAAGGCTCTTGCGGGAGCAAGAGCCTTTTCCAATGGTGGACGATATAGGACTCGATTGTTGATTTTTCTAACGAAAAATCATAAGGTGGCATCCAATTTTTGAACTGGATGCTGCCATATGCCACCGGCATATGGCATTGAAGTGGGTTCGAGTCTGCATTCATAGAAGCTCCTGTGTATGAAAAAACCACCCGAAGGTGGCCACATTGGTGGACGATATAGGACTCGAACCTATGACCTTCCGCACGTCAAGCGGATGCTCTAGCCAGCTGAGCTAATCGTCCAGATGTTCCGAAGCGCTCGGAACAGTAGGGATTATATCGCAAATAGGGATAATTGTCAAGTACAAATTTCGCGGCAAAGGAATTTATCCGATTTCGTTGGCACCGGAGGCCTCCAGAAGCACATTTACGGCTTCCATGGCGCTTTCCGGCCAGGTTTTTAGGTCCAATTCCGCATTTTTCAGCAGGGAAGGGCCTTCGTCGGTCAAAAGCCTTTTACAGACGGATCCCACCCGGGCCAGGTTGGAGGCGAAGGATACCTGCTCGTCGTTGCCCATGGCGGAGAGCCAATCCGTAAGGGCTGTACGGATTTCTTCGCCTGTAAAGCCGGTATCGGCAGCCCAATCCAGAAGTTGGGCGGCCTGACGGGTGGAACCTGCGTCGGTGCCGTCCCAATCGTCCCGGATGCCTGCCAGCACGGTTTCCAGGGAATCGGCTTCAGAGGCGTCTGTGGCACCGGTTACCTCTAAAATGGTGGCCATTACCTGGCGGCAGGCCTCCGGCCAGGGGTAGCTGTCGGTTTGGACTCCGGCAGAATCCAAAAAGTCCGGAGCGGTGTCGCTCATGAGCCGCTGATAGGTATCGGATACCAGCTCAAACTTCCTGGAAAGCTCTGCGGTGTCTTTCCCGGTCATCCAATTGGATACGATGCTCCGCAGCTCGCTGTCGCTGACCCCGGCGGTTTTGCACCAGTCTAAAAGGTTTACCGTATACTGAACAGAGGTCAGGGTGCATCCGGCGGTGCCGGGGAATACGTTGTCATCAATTTGATCCAGTAATTTTGTCAGCTCGTCGCCACCCTGAACCTGGACGGCGGCCAGGGTGCTTTTGGTCTCCTCCGGCATGGTGGCTACGGTGGTCACCGTAGCGGGGGGCGCACTGTGGCAGGCGGTCATGGTCAGGGCCAGAAGCACTGCCCCCGCTGCCCTGCTGTAACGATGGTTCATATGTTCTCCTCCAAAGGTCAAATGTCCGCAGACATCATATACATAATCGAAAGACGGTTACATAATCCTAAAACCGCCTTCTGCATTATACCGCCTTTTCTGCCAAAATCAAGGGGAGGGGTGGAAAATTCAGGAAACCTTCACATTTTCCCATTCCAGAAGGCGGGCAAGGGCCGGGTTCTGGTTGTCCTTCCGCCAGACGGCGATGATCTCCTCCACTTCGTTATCGCCCAGAAGAGGGACGAATGTCAGGTTGTCCGCATGGTAGAGCTTGGAGGTGGCATAGTCCGGCAGGATGGAAATGCCCTGTTCCGAGGCTACCATCATTAAAATGCTCTCCGTATCCGAGGAGCGGAAGAGAATGTTTGGCACGAAGCCCGCCTCCCGGTACAGCTCCATATAAAAGTTATCCCCGTAGGAATCCGTGGAGGCGGAAGGGGACATATACAGGATGCTTTCCCCCACCAGCTCCTTCCGGCTCAAGGCCCGCCTCTGGGCCAGGGGGTGCCGGTTGTACAGGGCCACCACCAGCCGGACCTTTTCAACGGTGCGGTAGGCCACCTCCGGATTCTGTTTCAGGTTGGTGGAGTCCCAGGTATATACCAGATCGTAGTCCCCACTGAGGACCCGGGCTGCCAGTACATCCGTGGAGCTGCGGTAGAAGCTGGATAAAATATTGGGATTGTCCCGGTGGAAGCCCTGCATCCATACGGACAGGTCGCTGCGCTCGTAGCCGCAGACATAGCCCAGTTTCAGGCTGCCGGACAGGCCCACCGAGGCATCATGCACCAGGTCCACCGCCCGGTTCATCCGGTCTAAGATAGCCCGGGCCTCGATTAAAAAGGCCTTGCCGCCGCTGGTCAGGGTCACGGGCCGGGTAGACCGGTCGAAAAGGGGACAGCCCAAGGTCTCCTCCAGAAGCCGTATCTGCTGGGTGATGGCGGTCTGGGAAATGTAAAACCGTTCCGCCGCACGGGTAAAGCTGCCGGTTTCCGCGGCGGCCACAAAGTATCGAAGCTGGTTCTGGTTCATGGAAAGTCCTCTTATCATAAGTTTCCCTTATTATATCTTCCCGTTTGTGGCCTTGTCAAGAACAGAAAAGGGGATTAAAATAAGAACACTTTGGTTAAAGGAGTATTTTTTATGGAGAGAGAATCGTTCAAATCCCGCCTGGGGTTTCTGCTGGTCAGTGCGGGCTGCGCCGTGGGCATCGGCAATGTGTGGAAATTCCCCTATGTAGTGGGCCAGAACGGCGGCGGCTGGTTTGTGCTGCTTTACCTGCTGTTTCTGGTGATTATGGGTCTTCCGGTGCTGACCATGGAGCTGGCCGTAGGCCGGGCCAGCCGGAAAAGCGCGGTGCAAGGCTACCAGTCCCTGGAAAAGAAGGGGAGCCACTGGCATATCCACGGCTGGTTTGCCATTTTTGGCTGCTATATGCTGATGATGTACTATACCACCGTATCCGGCTGGATGATAGCTTACTTTTATAAGTTCGCTGCGGGACAGTTCCCGGCGGGCACCGATGCGGCCAAGAGTGGGGAAATCTTCTCCAATTTGTTGGAGAGTCCCGGGGAGATGGCTTTCTGGATGGCCGTTACCGTTCTGCTGGGCTTTCTCATTTGCAGCCGGGGCCTCCAGAAGGGCCTGGAGAAGATCAGCAAATTCATGATGTCCGGCCTTTTGATCCTCATCATCGTTCTGGCCGTCCACAGCCTGACCTTGTCCGGGGCTGCCGAGGGAATGAAATTCTACCTGGTGCCCAACTGGCAGAATGTCCAGTCCGTGGGCCTGGGGAACGTGATTTCCGCAGCTATGAATCAGTCCTTCTTTACCCTGAGCCTGGGCGTGGCGGCTATGGAGATTTTCGGCAGCTACATGAGCAAGGACAATACCCTGGCCGGGGAGGGTGCCCGGATCTGCGCCCTGGATACCTTTGTGGCACTGATGGCAGGCCTGATTATCTTCCCCGCCTGCTTCAGCTACGGGGTAGAGGTCAACGCCGGTCCCAGCCTGATTTTCATCACGCTGCCCAATGTATTCGTCAATATGGCCGGAGGCCGGGTGTGGGGGAGCCTGTTCTTCCTGTTTATGACCTTTGCCAGCTTTTCTACCGTCATTGCGGTGTTCGAAAACCTCATGTCCTTCTGCATGGATACCCTGGGCTGGAGCCGGAAAAAGGCGGCCATTGTCAACTGCATCTTTATCCTCATCGCCAGCCTGCCCTGCCTGCTGGGCTACAATGTATTGTCTGATTTCCACCCCATCGGCGGCCGGGATGTGCTGGACAGCGAGGACTTTTTGGTTAGTAACCTCTTGCTTCCCATCGGCTCTTTGGTATACCTTCTGTTCTGCGTTACCAAATGGGGCTGGGGCTTTGAGAACTACCAGAAGGAAGCCAACACCGGCAAGGGAATGAAGATCGCCGGATGGATGAAGTACTACTTCCAGTTTGTTCTGCCTGTGCTCATTCTGGTGATTTTGGTAGAAGGATTGGTGTAATCCTTCCGTCATTGCGAGGCAGTGCGCACACTGCCGTGGCAATCCCACGGATGGATGGTACAGGCCCACCGCATCAGAGTATCCTTCCCCCTCCTGCATGGAGGGGGGAAGGGGATTTTTCCGCCCGTTAGCCTGTGCCATCCAACGGGGGGCTATGCCGGTGTGCGTATTGGTTTGCAGCGACATCTATTTCTTTACCCCATCAAATCCCTGTTTGCCTATCCCCAAGCCCCCGAGGCCTTCTGCCTTAGGGGCTTGTATTTTTTACATCCAAACCGGCCCAAACCGCCTCCATTTTTATATAGTATTCCAAGATTGACAGTCCGGGCCAAAGGTGCTAATATGTGCGCCGAAATCAATGAGAATCTGTATAAAAAGGATGGCGTTTTATGGAAAAAGAACATACCAGGGACATGACGGTGGGGGCGCCTATGCCCATCATTCTGGCCTTTATGCTGCCGCTGCTGCTGGGACTGCTGTTTCAGCAATTTTATGCCATGGTGGATACGGTGGTAGTAGGCAATTTTTTGGGCATGGAGGCCCTGGCCGGCGTTGGCTCTACCAGCTCCATTAACTTCCTGGTGCTGGGGCTGTGCAACGGGATCTGCGCCGGGTTTGCCATCCCCGTGGCCCAGAAGTTTGGCGAAAAGGATACCCAGGGCCTAAGAAACTTTGTGGGCAATATGATTTGGCTGGGCTCCGGCATTGCGCTTCTGGTGACCCTGGTAACCACTGTGGGCTGCCGGTGGATTCTACAGGCTATGAACACGCCGGAGGATACCTTCGCCTATGCCTATGACTATATCTTTTTGATCTTTTTAGGGATTCCGGCCACTATGCTGTACAATCTGCTGTCCGGCATTCTCCGCTCTTTGGGGGACAGCCGGACCCCACTGCTGTTTTTGATTTTTTCCAGCCTTTTAAACGTGGGCCTGGATGTACTGTGCGTGGTCACCTTCCGGATGGGGGTGGCCGGGGCGGGCTGGGCAACCCTCATCAGCCAGCTGATTTCGGGGCTGCTGTGCCTGTTGTACATGGCGAAAAAGTTCCCGATTTTGAAGCTCCAAAGGGACAATTTAAAAATGCGGGCCTTTTATGTCCGCAGGCTCCTCATTATGGGCCTGCCCATGGGGCTGCAGTATTCCATTACCGCCATCGGCAGCATCGTTTTGCAGACGGCGGTGAACGGCCTGGGGGCGGTGGTTATGGCCGCCGTGGCCTCCGGCAGCAAGGTCTCCGCCCTGTTCTGCACCCCCTATGATGCCATGGGCACCATGGCGGCCACCTATGCCGGGCAGAACCTGGGGGCAGGGAAGCTGGACCGGGTGAAAACCGGCGTCCGGCAGTGCGCCCTGCTGGGCGTTGCCTATTGCCTGGCTGCTTTGGCAGTGCTGTACCTGGTTGGCGGCAAGATGTCCGGGCTGTTTCTGAGCGGGGGAGATGCTGCTTCGGCGGAATTGGTGCTGCCTTTGGCCCAGAGAATGCTGACCATCTGGGGCCTGTTCTATATCCCCTTGCTGTTTGTCAACCTGATTCGCTTTACCATCCAGGGCCTGGGATACTCCAATCTGGCCGTCTGCTCCGGCATTTTTGAGATGATTGCCCGGGCCGGGGTGGCCATAGGGCTGGTGCCCATTGTGGGCTTTGATGCCGTATGCATTGCCAGCCCTGCCGCCTGGGTGCTGGCAGACCTGTTCCTGATTCCTGCCTATCTGGTCTGCATCCAGCGCAGGACCAAAGAGGCAGAGGGCCACAGGGTCACGGCCTGAAATGAAATTATTGAAATTGACGAAAAATTTTGATGATTATTTTCTGCTGTTTTGACTGAGTTTCAAAAGAAACTCCTGGAAATTATGTACAAAATATGGCCTCTTTGTGAACAATGTAGAATTTGATGTGTCTAATTTGTAAAGAATACCTGTTGATTTTTTGGACAACTCGTAGCATAATGGCACCATGCGAATAGCGGCTTTGCCCCATCGCAAAAAATTCTATATTCATTCAAGGAGGAGTTCAAATGATTAGCTTTTTGCTCTGCCTGGCACTGCTGATCCTGGGTTACGTTTTCTACGGCAAAGTCGTAGCGAATACCTTTGGACCCGATGACCGCGAGACCCCCGCCGTGAAGATCAACGACGGTGTGGACTATGTGGTCCTGCCTCAGTGGAAGCTGTTCATGATCCAGCTGCTCAACATCGCGGGCCTTGGCCCCATCTTCGGCGCCCTGAGCGGTGCCCTGTGGGGACCCATCGTCTTCCTGTGGATCACCTTCGGCACCATCTTCGCCGGTGGTGTTCACGACTATTTCTCCGGCATGCTGTCCGAGCGTAACGAGGGCGTCTCCATCTCCGAGATTTCCGGCATTTACCTGGGCGGTACCATGAAGAACGTCATGCGTGTCTTCTCCGTGGTCCTGCTGGTCATGGTCGGCACCGTGTTTGCCGTCGGTCCCGCCGGTCTGCTGCAGCTGCTGTGCTCCAAGAGCGGCGCTGCCGGTCTGCTGAGCAGCAAGATGTTCTGGCTGATCCTGATCCTGATCTACTACTTCATCGCTACCTTCCTGTCCATCGATAAGCTGATCGGCAAGATCTACCCCGTCTTCGGCATCTGCCTCATCGTCATGGCCGTTGGCGTGGCCCTGGGTATCTTCACCAAGGGCTATGAGATCCCCGAGATCTGGAGCCACTTCTACAACATGCATCCCCAGGGCACTCCCATCTGGAGCTTCATGTTCATCACCGTGGCCTGCGGCGCTATCTCCGGCTTCCATGCCACCCAGAGCCCTCTGATGGCTCGCTGCCTGAAGAGCGAGAAGCAGGGCCACTTCGTGTTCTACGGCGCCATGGTCACTGAGGGCGTCATCGCTCTGATCTGGGCTGCTGCCGGCTGCGCTCTGTACACCGGCGACGAGCTGCTGGCTCTGGGCGGCGGCGGTTCCACCGCTGTTTACGATGTCTGCTCC
>CAKTHQ010000009.1 GCA_934565415.1 uncultured Oscillospiraceae bacterium | reverse complement strand
CACTGTTAAATGGCATTTTTTACACGGCAAATAACATCGCGTATTCGGCACTAACATCGCTGATAACGAAGAACAGCAAGGAACGTGTACAGATGGGGTCTTACCGGTTTATCTTCGCATTTTCGACAAGTCTTTTGATCCAGTCGATTACCGTTGGATTTGTTGACCGCTGTGGTGGTGATGCGGCGGCATGGAGACTGGTTGCAATCATTTATGCAGTCATTGGACTGGTTGTAAATACGATTTCCAGTCTCTCAGTGAAGGAGCTTTCAGAGGAAGAGTTGAACGAGGGCAAAACGCAGGATAATGAAGAAAAATATGGACTGATTCAGGCGTTCAAGCTGCTTGTGAAGAACAAATATTATATGATGATCTGTGGGACATACATTTTACAGCAGTTGTACAGTGCGATGATTGGTGCTGGCTTGTTTTATATGACATGGGTGCTCAAAAATAAAAACCTCTTCGGATGGTTTGCATGGGCGGTCAATATTCCTCTGATTATTGCGTTGATCTTCACGCCGACATTGGTAGGAAAATGGAAGGGCATGTATAAACTGAATATGCGAGGCTATATGCTTGCCGTAATTGGCAGGGCGTGGTCTTTTTATCGAATGGTTCCGTTTTTGAACATGGCCATCATTTCGTTGGTCAGGCTGGTTTCGTCCGGCTGCAGCTGGATATCCTCCCGCTTTACCCAGGCAGCGTACTTTAGCTCGTTTTGGTCCATGGTAATGCTGGGGGCTCCGTCCAGGTCGCAGTAGTAGCCGATGAGAAGGTCGTTGGCAATTCCCCAGGGCTGGGTCTTATAGTAGGTAATATTCTTCACCCGGACACCGGCTTCCTCCATCACCTCCCGGGCAACGGTTTCTTCCGCAGTCTCTCCGATCTCCGTAAAACCGGCAATCAGGGCGTTATACCGAAAACCGGTCCGATATTTCGTCAGGAGAATGAAATCCCCGTTTTTCACACCGACGATCACCGCCGGCATGATCCTGGGGTAGGCTGTATATCCGCAGGTGCATTTCATCGCCCGCTCGCTGGTGGAGTGGGTCATTTCCTGGCCGCAGCGCCCGCAAAAACGGGCATCCCGGTACCAGTCCGACAGGTGCTTCCCCGTAAAGATGGCGTAGAGAATCTCCCCGGGAAGCCAGGCTTCCCCCCGGAGCATCCGCACATCCATAAATTCGCTCTCTTTCGGAATTGTGTTTTCTTCCATGAGCAGGAAAAAACGGGTATTGTCCAGAGAAAACAGGTAGATAAATGTACTGTTTTCCGGGAAATCCTGCACCCGGAGAAGCTCCTTCCCATCCTTCATCAGCAGTCTGCCGCCGTCGAAAAAGAGCACGAAGTCCTCCTTTTCCGGCACGGCCTGCGGGTCATATTGGTTTCTCAACTTATGGGGCGCAATATCCTGAATCATTGCGGTTCTCCTTTATATATTTCTTTTTTAAGTATAGCAGAATGCACGCGACAATTCAACCGGAAATCAGTTTTGGGAAAACCACGGGAATGCACCGGTGTATTTTACCACGGAATATCCAATTCCCCCTTGGCAATTTTTAGCCATTGGGCAGATGCAGTCCCATCTTCTTCGATATTCACCCTGGCGGAATAGCCGCAGGCCCAAGTGCCGGACATATCTTTGATATACTCTGCATACCCATAATTGGCTAACTCTTCTGAATTCAGCCCCACCAACCAGAGGTGGGTATTCCCGGCTTCATCTGTGTACTCATAGCGGAAGCTCTTTGTCTGGCTGACCTGGTCCGTAATGTCCAGCTCTTCCCCATTTACAAGGAAGATCATCCGGCCCTTTTCCAGCCGAACAGGGTCCGTCAGGTCCTCCGTATGGACAACCACCCAGCTGAATGTATTCCCATCCTCATTCAAGCCGGTGGTAAGTTCCATGTTATTCTCCCAGCCGAAAATGTGTTCAATTACCTGGTTCCCATAGGCCCAGACTGTCATGGTAAGCCCTATTATCAGCAGTACGCAGGTACATACCAGAGCCAATCTTCTTGATGGCCGAAAATGCTTCTCCTGTTTGCACTCGTTGGATTTCCGGGATGCGGTATCCGGGAAATGAAGGGCCCCAAAGGCCTGCTTGTAAAGTTCTTTATTCGTCATCATCGTTCCAAACCTCCTGCAGCTTTTCTCTTAAAAGTGTACGTCCTCTGGACAAGCGAACCTTCACGTTGGATTCCGAAAGGTGCAAAATTCCCGCAATCTCTTTTACGGAATAGTCCTCATAGTAGAATAGATGGAGCACCACCCGGTACTTTTCCGGAAGCCCCATGACCTCTTCAAATAGGCTCTCCGCTTCCGGCGTTTCAAAGGTCAGACACTCCATATACTCCTCCAGAGGAATACTTTTTCTTCGCCAAAAGGACAGCTTTAAATTCTTTGCCTTGTTGATGGCCACCCGGATCAGCCAGGCCCGAATATGATGTTCATCCGCGAAGGGCTTTCTCTCTGTGTGATATTGCAAAAAAGTATCTTGGACAACATCCTCTGCGTCTGCCGCATTGGCACAGACATTGAATGCCACGGAAAACAGGCTGTCCTTGTACTTCTCCACCACTACACCGGTATCCATTTTCATGTGTGATCTCACCAAATTTCTTATGTACTTGAAAGGCCTTTCATATAGAACACAAATCAGAGGCAGCAAAGGTTACAGAAGCGCTAAAAAAAGTCATCCCAAACCGAGCCCGGCTGGGATGACTTTTTAATCAGAGCACCTTACTTAAGAAATCAATGGTTCTCGGCTGTTTGGGGTGGTTGATGACTTCATCGGGGGTGCCCTCTTCGACGATGTAGCCGCCTTCCATAAAGATAACGCGGGTGGCTACCTCTCTGGCAAAACCGATCTCGTGGGTGACAACCACCATGGTCATGCCGTCGGCGGCCAGCTGCTTCATGACTTGCAGGACCTCGCCTACCATTTCCGGGTCCAGGGCGGAGGTGGGCTCGTCGAAGAGCATAATGTCCGGATGCATGGCCAGGGCCCGGGCAATGGCCACCCGCTGCTTCTGGCCGCCGGAGAGCTGGGCTGGGAAGGCTGCGGCTTTATCCAGCAGGCCAACCCGCTCCAGCAGGCGCAGGGATTCTTCCTTGGCCTCTGCCTTGCTGGCCTTTTTCAGCTCTGTGGGGGCCAGCATCATATTATCCAGAACATTCAGGTTGTTAAAGAGGTTAAAGTGTTGAAACACCATGCCAACCTTTTCCCGGACCTTATTGAGGTTGGTCTTTCTGTCCGTCAAATTGTGGCCGTCTACGACTACCTCGCCGCCGGTAATCTCCTCCAAACGGTTCAGGCAGCGCAGGAGAGTGGATTTGCCGCTGCCGGAAGGGCCCAGAATTACAACCACCTCCCCTTCGTAAACATCGGTGGACACATCCTTCAGGACCTCCAGCTTGCCGAAGTTCTTTTTTAGATGGGAGATATGGATCTTCACGTTGTTCTTATTCACGCCCACGGTTCAGTCTCCTTTCCAGCTGCTTTGCCAGCTTGGACAGCAGGGTAATGATCACCAAATACATCACGCCCACGATGGCCCATACCTGGAAGGATTGCATGGTATTGGCGATCACATTCTTTGCCGTATTCACCAGTTCCGGGAAGCCGATGACGGACAGAATGGAGGTATCCTTCAGGGTAATGATAAACTGATTGATGATGCTGGGGATCATGGTACGGATAGCCTGGGGCAGCACCACGCGGACCATACCCCGCCAATAGGGAAGGCCCAGGGACCGGGCCGCCTCCATCTGGCCGGGGTCCACGCTCTGGATACCGGCTCGGATGATTTCTGCCATATAGGCACCGCAATTCAATGCCAAAGCGACGGTACCGGCCTGCAGGGCGGTCAATGTAAATTTCGTCCCGGGGATCAGCTGCTTGACACCCTGGGGAACGCCAAAATAGATCATATATGCCAAGACGATCATGGGCACGCCCCGAATCAGGTCGACGAAAATGGTAGAGATAATATTGCAAGCCCGGACTTTTACCACGCTCAGCAGGCCGAAGATCAGGCCCAGAATACAGGCAAAGAACAGGCCGCACAGAGCCAGCAGCAGCGTTTGACCCATAGCACGCAGCAGGAGATTGCCATAGACGGAGAGAATTCGTATCACGCTTAAAGACTCCCTTCAAATAATATCTATGAGTCGCTCATAAAAACAGCACTCTATGTTCTGCCGCTTTTATCAGCGACCCTTATAAAAGCTTAGGGGGCGCCTAAAGGCGTCCCCTAAGGCAGGAAACAGGTTAACCCAGGTACTTGGCCAGGATCTGGTCGTAAGTACCGTTGGCCTTGATGTTGGCAAGACCGGCATTGAACATATCCAGCAGCTCCTGGTTAGCGGAATCGAAGATGGCGAAACCGTAGTCGCCACCGGCGTTGGCGGTATCCTCCAGGACTTTCAGAGCCATGCCGTTATCCTTAATGGAGGCCTGCATAATGGGGGTATCCTCGAAGCAGGCAACGCACTGGCCGCCCATGACCGCCTGGTACATAGTGGGAGAATCCTCGAAGTAAACCAGGTTGAAACCGTACTCATCCTTCAGGCTCTCGGCGTAGCTGGCGCCCTGGGTGCCGGTCTTCACAGCTACATCCTTGCCCTTCAGATCAGCAAAGCCGGTAATGTCGGAATCGGCAGCGACGGTCATGCTCTGGGTAGCGGTGTAGTAGCCGTCGGAGAATGTCCAGCCGCTGGCTTTCCGCTCGTCGGTAATGGAGGCACCGGCGATCATGCCGTCCGCCTGGCCGGCCTGACAGGCAGCGATGGAAGCATCCCAGCCCAAGCTGTTCAATTCGTAGTCAAAGCCCTGGTCAGCGGCAATGGCTGCGACGATGTCCACATCGATGCCCACAAAGTTACCGGAAGCATCGGTATACTCAAAGGGCTTAAATACGGTGTCAGTAGCAATGATCCACTTTTTCCCGTCAGTAGCGGCAGCAGTCGTGTCTGCGGCAGCGGTATCGGCGGGAGCCTGAGTCTCGGCGGGCTTGGAACTGCCGCAGGCAACCATGGATACAACCATCACAAGGGCCAAACACAGTGCAAATAGCTTTTTCATTACATTCATCCTTTCCTCTGTTTGCTAATTGGATTCTGCCGGAAACCGGCAAGGACAAACGCGGCGGCGTTTGCAGTTTCACCTCGTTTATCTTGCGGGTATTCTAGCACTTCACTCCGGAAAAGTCAACACAGGAGGAAGACAAATGTCCATATTTTACGGATTCTCCAAATTATTCCATGATTTCGGCCGCGTTCTTGAGCAATTGGTATGCCTTCTCAAATCCCAGGGTGCTGGTACACAGAGTTAAATCGTAATTTCTGCAATCTCCATAGGCTCTTCCTGTCATTTTTTCGCAGTAAGTACGTCGGGCACGGTCCGCCGTATCCATGTCGGATTCCAGCACATCCAGGGGGGTATCCGGCATTTCCTTCCGGACCCGCAGCAGCCGCCAGCTCCGGTCCGCGTGGACGAAGACCCGCAGACAGTGGTCGTATTCCTTTAGGATATAATCGGCATTTCGGCCCACGATCACACAGCTTTCCTTATCCGCCAGCTGTCGGATGGCTCGGACCTGGGCGTTCCACAGTTCTTCGCTCAACGGACGGCTGTAGAAATTGAAAAGGCTCTGGGTAAAGCCAAACTCCACAGGGACCTTTTCGTCCCACTGGCGGACCTGCTCCGGCGTCAGATGGGCGCTGGCCTTGGCCGTGCGGAGAATGATGTCCCGATCGTAATAGGCGATTCCCAGCTCCCGTGCCAGCCGACGGCCCAGGTCGCTGCCGCCTGCGCCTACCTCTCTTCCAATGGTTATAATGCGCTTCATAAGGAACCCTCCTGCTAATACCATAGTGGGGAAACCCCCCAATGAAAACATTGTAGCACATTTTTATCAAGGCTTCAATATCCGCACACGAAAAAAGCACGGCTGGGCTTCCTTGGAAGCCCGACCGTGCCGGATTTATTTCCCTTTCCGCAGATGCTTTCCTTTTGGTTCTGTGGCCACAAAGATTACAGCGCCCAGGACCGCTGTACCCAAGATCCCGCAGAGCCACCGGGCCCATACCGGGAAGCCTGCTTTTTCTGTTTTTGGAGCCTCTGGCTCCGTTGGCGGCTGGGTAGTTGCCGGTATTGTGGTTTCTTGCTGAGGAGGCTGGGTGGTTTCCGGCGGAGCGGTCGTCTCCGGTTCCGTGGGTTCCGGCAAGGTGGGGTCCACCCGGGTCTGCCGGATGCCGCAGGAATCACAGAAGCCCTCGCTCGTCCCTTCCTCCGTAGTGGTGGCCGGGCAAAGGACCTGCCAGTTTGTTACCGTGTGACTGTGCAGCGTGTAATGTTCCCGGTAGGTATAGCCGCAGGAGGTACAGGTGTACTCGGTGTAGCCAAAGGTCTTGCAATCGGATGGGACTACCTTTTCCGTATATTCCGGGTTTTCGCAGGTTTCCGGCCGCAGCTCCCGTTCGTAGGTTTTCACCTCTTCACTTTGGAAATCGTCAGTAGTGTTCCCGCTAATTCGGTGGTTGTAATTCATGTTCTTGACCAGTTCGCCAATGACCGCCTTACAGTAGGCACGACGGACCTTGTTATCTTCAAAAAACGTGATTTTTCCGCCTACCCAGTTGTTCTGGATCAGACCTTCCCTGCCCATACCAATGGGATACTGCATCAGCATCCCGCCAATGCCGCCGCTATGAACAAAGCCGTGCTCCGAAATATAGGCCTGGAGCCATACTTCCGTATCCTTTACGCTGAAGAAGCCGGTACCAAAGATGCCGCCCAGAAACTGCTCATCGGAGGTTTCTGCGTCCGTATCTACACAGATCAGGGTAGCATCTACGTTGCAATGGTCCACCAGGGCCACACCGTAGCCCACCATTCCAGCCAAGCCAAACATCCTCTCGTGGGCCCGGAGCTCCAGTTGACCGGTGACGGAGCAGCCGTAGATTGTGCTGTCCATGGCGAAGCCCGCCATACCGCCGACCATGCAGGGCTCGTCCGTTTCCACAAGGACACGCAGATTCACCAGATGCAGGTCCCGGACCTCTGCCCGGTCCAGCTGCCCAAAGAATCCGGCAAAAACGGCATCATAGTGCTTTTGATTTCCATCCAAAACCTCTGCTTTTGTCTCCCCTGCAGCTGTAATGGATAGATTTAAAAGGCTGTGGCCATTTCCGTCAAAAATGCCGGAAAAAGACGGACAGGGCCAGGATGTCTCAGCAAGGTCCAGATCCTCCATCAGGCGGTAATTGCCGCTGGGATTCTGGAGCAGCCCCATCAGGTCTTCAACCGTATATATTTCCGTATAGGCAATCTCGGTTTCTTCCGTGTTTTCCGGTACATCTGCAGATTCGGCAAAAACGGGCATAACCACCAGCGTGAGTGTGAGAAGCAATATAAAAATCCGTTTCATGGGTTCTGATCCCTCCTGCTCCAATCATAGCAGAATTTGGGAGCAGATGCAATCCCGGATTTTATACACAGGTTTCCTCTTTCTTCTGGATGTCCGGGAAGGCGGAATACATGGGTTCCAGCGCCTCCCCTTTGATCTTTCTGGATACATAATTTCGGGTGATTTTACGAACCAAACCGCTAAGGGCCACTACACCGATCAGGTTGGGAATTGCCATCAAGCCATTGAAGGTATCGCTCAGGTCCCAGGCCAGGTCCAGCTGCATGGTGGCACCCACCACGATGAACAGCACAAATACGACCCGGTAGCCAATGGTTGCCTTGGTACCGAATAGATATTCAAAGGCTTTGGTGCCGTAGTGGCTCCAGCCCAGTACCGTAGAGAACGCAAAGAGCAAAATGGCGATGGCGATAAAGCCGGAACCAAATGCGCCGAATTTCAGGCTGAAAGCCTCGGCGACCATAGCCGTCTTTTCGGTGGTGGTCAGAACAGCGCCGGTATTCAGGTCTACCAGGCCGCTGGTCAGCACTGCCAGAGCCGTCAGGGTGCACACTACCAGGGTATCGGCAAACACCTCAAAAATGCCCCACATTCCCTGGGCCACCGGCTCTTTGACATTGGAATTGGAGTGGACCATGACGCTGGAGCCTAAGCCTGCCTCGTTGGAGAAAACACCCCGTTTCATGCCCCAGGTAACTGCGGCCTTGACGCCGCTGCCGACAATACCACCGCCCACAGCTTTCATAGCAAAGGCACCCTTAAAAATGGAAGCAAAGGCGGGCAAAATATTCTGGGCATTCAGAATTACCAGTGCCAGGGCCCCAATCACATACACAAGGGCCATGACAGGGACCAGCTTTTCCGTGACGGCGGCGATTCGCTTCAGGCCACCCACCACCACTAAGGCTGCAACGATCATCAGTAGGACACCGGTTACCCAATTGGGAATGTGGAAAGCGCTCTGCATATTGATGGCAATGGAATTGATCTGTCCCATATTGCCGATACCGAAGCTGGCCAGCACACAGAAGACACTGAACAGGAATGCCAGGACCTTGCCCAGGTTTTTGCATCCCTTAAAACTGCCCAAACCGTCCTTCAGGTAGTACATGGCGCCGCCGGACCACTCCCCTGCCTCATTTTTCCGGCGGTAGTAGATGCCCAGCACATTTTCGGAATAGTTGGTCATCATGCCGAAAATGGCCACAATCCACATCCAGAAGATAGCACCGGGGCCGCCGGAGGCAATGGCAGAGGCCACACCCGCAATGTTTCCGGTGCCGATGGTGGCAGCCAGGGCCGTGCACAGGCTCTGGAATTGGCTGATAGAACGGTCCTCCTTCCCGGTATGGGCCGTTACATGCTTATTGAGAAAAATAGCGCCGATGGTATGCTTAATCCAGTAGGCAAAATGGCTCACCTGGAACCACTTCGTCAGGCAGGTCATCAGAATGCCCGTACCCACCAGCAGCACCAGCATGGGTATGCCCCATACAAAGTCGTTCACCTTTCCGTTGACCAGTTCTACCATTTTCAAAAAACCGCTCATATCTCTTTCCTCCCCTTAAAAAATAGAAAAACAGGAATACCCGCAAGGGGTACTCCTGTAAAAGAACAACACATAGGCGGCATGATATACCGCTAAAAAACTCTGTCCTTTTGCCTGAGAGATTCGGTGGTATACCACCCCTTGCACCTTCGGCCTCTGAAAAAATCAGATGTCTCCAGAGTGCGATCCACTGGCGGTCTTACCGCTCCTTTGCGGCACCTGAGAGTGTTGCTCCTTCGGTCGGGCCAAAGCCCTGTTTTCCGTCAGCTTCGTATCGCACGATATTCAGTTTTTGGGATAGGGACACTATAGCATATCCTTTTTGCAGATGCAAGAGCCTGTTCCATTTTTGTCGGCTTTAACAGAATAAGGTAGGGATAAACTCTCTTGGTTGTTTATATTACACGGAGGGTTGACTGCTTGTCAGGGAATATCACGAAAATGATTTGCCGAAACTGTCTATTTGTGGTAGAGTATAAGAAATCAAGCAGAAAGGAAGATTCATATGGATCAGACGCTTAACTGGATCAAAGCCAGACGAAGCACCCGGAAATTTACACAGCAGGATGTTCCGCAGGAACTATTGGATGCGGTTTTAGAGGCTGGCATCTATGCACCCAGCGGGAAAAATGTACAGGCTACGCACTTCTTGGTGATCCGAAACAAGCAGATTTTGGAAAAGCTGGCACAGCTGGTTCGGGAGGGGTACAAAAAAATCGGAACTCCCCGGCCGGAAGGATATACCTTCCACTATAACCCCAATCTATTGATTGTTCTGTGCAACCGGATGGACAATGTCAACAACCTGGCAGACACCGGCTGTGCTCTGGAAAATATGATGCTGGAGGCCAGTGCCCTGGAACTGGGCAGCTGCTGGATTAACCAGCTGCGGAGCCTTAATGAAGATGATGCCATCAACGAATACCTGTTCTCCCTGGGCATGGGCAAAGAGGAGCGGGTTTACGGTGCTTTGGCCCTGGGCTATGCCGATACCGAGACCGGCCTGCCGGAGCACACACCCAAGGAACGTACCGGCAATACCGTCACCTATGTAAAGTAAATGACGAGTCCACCGACTTTTCTCATCGGTGGACTCGCTTTTTATTCTTCTTCGTACCCGTCGGTTAGGGCTGTAGCGGAACCTTCCGAAATGGTGCGGCCTTCCATCAGGTCCGCAAACTGAGCACCTGTGATGGTTTCGTTGACCATCAGGTAGTCTACCACTTGCTGCAGCTTATCGGCATCCTTTGTGAGGATGGCCTTACAGTCCTCATAGGCACGGTCGATAAGGGCCTTAACCTCCTCGTCGATGGTACCGGCAACCTTTTCGGAATAGCTCTTGGTGTTCTGATAGTCCCGGCCAATGAAAACTTCTCCGTCATCCAGGTAGGAAACCGTACCCAGTTTTTCACACATACCGTACCGGGCAACCATGTCTTTGGCCAGTTTGGTAGCCCGGTCGATATCGTTGGAGGCGCCTACGGAGATGTCCCCTACATACAGAGCTTCCGCCACACGGCCGCCCAAAAGGCCCACAATCTGCTCGTACATCTCGTTCCGGGTCAGGTTGGAGGAATCGTCCTTAGGCAGGTACCAGGTAGCACCCAAACTTCTGCCCCGGGGAACAATGGAAATCTGGCGAACGGGATCATGGGTAGGCAGGCGGTACATGGCCACCGCATGGCCCGCCTCGTGGACCGCCGTGGTCTTCAGGTCCCGGCGGGACTGGACATGGCTGTGCTTGGCTGGACCGGCCACAATCTTCATAAGGGACTCGTTGATGTCCTCCATATTGATGACAGGCCGATTGTCTCTTGCTGCCATGATGGCGGCCTCGTTCAGAAGGTTACTCAGGTCCGCACCGGTAAAGCCGGAGGTTGCCCGGGCCACCGTCCGGAGGTTTACGGTATCGTCCAGCTTCTTGTTCTTGGCATGAACCTGGAGGATTTCTTCTCTTCCCTTTACATCCGGGCGGTTCACCTGGATCTGACGATCAAATCGACCGGGGCGCAGAAGGGCCGGGTCCAGAATGTCCGGCCGGTTGGTAGCTGCCAGGACAATGATGCCTTCGGTATGGCCAAAGCCGTCCATTTCCACCAGCAGCTGGTTTAGAGTCTGCTCCTTTTCATCATGGCCGCCGCCGAGGCCGGTACCCCGCTTGCGGCCAACCGCATCAATTTCGTCAATAAAGATAATGGTGGGAGCCAGTTTTTTTGCCTGCTCAAACAGGTCTCTGACACGGCTGGCACCGACGCCTACATACATTTCCACGAAATCGGAACCGGAAATAGAAAGGAACTGGACCCCTGCCTCCCCGGCGACCGCGCGGGCCAGCAGCGTCTTGCCGGTACCCGGAGGCCCTACCAGCAAAATGCCGTGGGGGATCCGGGCTCCGATGGTTGTAAACTTTTGGGGATCCCGGAGAAAATCCACGATTTCCTCCAGCTCTTCTTTTTCCTCTTCTGCACCGGCTACATCATCGAAGGTGACCTTCTTGCCATCCGGCACGCCCAGTACCGTTCGGGCCTTGCCAAAGGTGGCCAAAGGATTGTTGCCGTTCATTTTGCCCATAATAAGGGTCCAGATAACCAGCAGGACACCACCGGCCAGGATAATGGGCAGCACCAGGTCATAGGGGGTGTAGGCCCTCCCCGGCTGGATATCGTAATTTACCAATACACCGGAAGCGTGCTGCTCCTGCAAAAGGCTCCCCAGGTCCTGGCGGAAGCTCTCGGTGTCCAGCTGGGTTTGGAGCTGAGTCTTTCCATTATAGGGCGTGCGCAGTTCCAAAGTAATGGTGTTTCCCTTCACAGTAAGGGAACGTACCTGCTCATCCTTGAGCAAATCTACCATTTCAGAGTAGGTAATGGCGCTGGTCTTGGGGGCTGTCAGTCCGCTGATCCAGCTGAACACCAGCACCATGGCCGCCAGATACACGATCAGCGGAATCAATCTACGGTTATTCAAATTCTTAAAAACTCCTTATTTTTGATCAGTCCGCATAGGCTTCCGGCTTCAGAACCCCAATATAGGGAAGATTCCGGTAGTGCTCGTTAAAGTCCAGACCATAGCCCACTACGAATTCATTGGGCACCGTATAGCCCACATAGTCGGGCTTCAAATTGATGCCGGGCAGTCTGCGGGCAGGCTTATCCAGGAAGGTACAAATCTTCAAAGAGGCAGGCTCTTTGCTGAGCAGGTGCTTGTAGGTAAAGTCCAAAGAGTGACCCGTATCGAAAATATCCTCCAAAATCAGTACATGGCGGCCTTTGATGTCTGCGGAGATATCCCGCTTGACCACCATATTTCCGGTGGATGTGGTCCCGGAATAGGAGGAGATCCACATAAAGTCCATCTGGCAGGGTACCTTGATCTGACGGATCATGTCGGCATAGAAGACAACTACGCCCTTGAGCACACCAACGATGACGGGGTCCTTCCCTTCGTAGTCACGGGTCAGTTCCTCTCCCAGCTGTGCGATGCGGGTGCGGATCTGCTCCTCCGTGATGAGCACTTTCAGTATGTCCTTATCCATGCTATTTGCCTCCATTTTCTTTCTCCTCCCGAGAAAAGTCCTCTTGGTTATATACAAAGCGGATGGTCACTGCCGGAAGGGTGTGCGCCTGCCGCCTTTTGTCTGCTCCGATGCCCATAACGCCCAGAATCCCACTGTCGTCGCAAAGCACCGGGATCAGGTCCCGCTGAGCGGCAGGAATTTTTCGGTCTATGAACAGCCTTTTCAGGCTCCTGGTACCGCCGGAAAGACAGATGGTATCCCCCGACTGACGGGGGCGTAAGTAGACCTGCCCCTGAGGGACCACTGTAAAGACATTGGGCCCTTGCGAAAAGTCAGTGGCATTCTCTACCAAAACCCGGGCGCCTAAGCCCTCCAGAAACATACCGTTTTCAACGGACCTCGCCTCCAAAGCCTGTACGGATTCCTTCCGAACCAGCGTGTCATACTGTCTGGCAATTACCACGCCCCCGGGAAAGTCCATGGATGCCGAAGGATTCCAGTGGAATATCAACTGCTCCGCCTGGAGAATATGACTCTGCTCCGGCTCCCGGACACCGTTTTCTTTTAGAAAGCGTTCCAGATACCTCCTGCGCAGGGACGGGTCCAATTGCCGCAGCTTTGATACACCGGGCACCGGGCCGGAGGTCAGCTTTTGCAGACAGGCCTCATCCAGCCGAAGCCCCAAAGCCATTGCGGAAAGATTTTCCGCGATTCTGGGGTTTTCCTCCTTCAGAATCGGGAGAATGCTATGACGGATGCGGTTGCGCAGAAAATCATCTCCCGCATTGGAGCTGTCCTCCACATGGGGAAGATGGTAACTTTCCAGGAAGACTGCTACCTCCTCCCGGGGAGTACTCAGCATGGGGCGGATCACGTTTCCGTTTTTGGGCGCGATGGCCCCAAGACCTTTTAAGCCGGTACCCCGAACCATCCGGAGAAGCACCGTTTCGGCATTGTCATCCGCCGTATGGGCTGTGGCGATTTTTCCGGGCAGGGTACGGAAAAAAGCATACCTTGCATCCCTGGCAGCAGCCTCCAGGCCCTTCTCCCCGGGCTGCACCCAAGCTTCACCCAAGGTCAGGGGGATATCATACCGGTCGCAGAGCTTCCGGACAAAATCCGCATCCCGCTGGGACTCCGCGCCCCGAAGATGATGGTTAAAGTGGGCCGCTTTCAGGGTAATAGACCACTCGTCTTTCAGAAGATACAGAGCAAAAAGAAGTGCCACGGAGTCTTTTCCGCCGGACAAGGCAACTGTGATTTGGTCGCCGGGGGAAATCAGCCCATAACGGCCTGCAAAAGAGCTAATTTTATTCAGCATGCTTCCACTCCAAATCGCCGAACATCTGGTACTGGCCGATCCATTGCAGCTTTACCGCCCCGGTTTCTCCGTGACGGTTTTTTGCAACAATGCATTCTGCAATGCCCTTTTCCTCTGTATTCTCATTATAGTATTCATCCCGGTATAGAAACATGACGGAGTCTGCATCCTGCTCAATAGCGCCGGATTCCCGAAGGTCTGACAGAATGGGACGCTTATCCGTCCGGCTTTCCACCGCACGGGACAACTGACTCAGACACACCACTGGCACATTCAATTCCTTGGCCATAATCTTTAAAGATCGGGAGATTTCGCCTACTACAACTACACGGTTTTCGTTATTCTTCCCGTAGCCGGAGCCCTGCATCAACTGAAGGTAATCGATGATAATAAGGCCCAGGTTATCAAGACGGCGGCACTTGGCATTGATATCTGCTACCGTAACGGAGGGATTGTCATCAATACGGATATCTGTCTGACTCAAGGCGGATCCTGCCTGACAGATTTTGATCCACTCCTCGTCACTGAGCTTACCTGTGGTCAGCTTTTGCAGCTCCACCATGCTTTCATTGGCCAATAGGCGCATAGCCAACTGCTCCCGGGACATTTCCAGGTTAAAAATCGCCACGGTCTTTTTGTATTTCTTAGCCACGTTCACCCCGATGTTCAGCGCAAAGGCAGATTTACCCATAGCCGGACGGGCGGCAACCAGCAGAAGATCAGACTTATTCAGGCCGTTGATTTTGGGATCCAGATCCCGCAGCCCCGTAGAAAGGCCCGGGATTGCGGAGTCCGACATTGCCAGCTCATTCAGCCGGTCGAATACCCGATGCATGGTAGTGCCGATGTGCTCCAGGCTGTCTCCCCGCTCGCCTTTGCGGATGGCATAAATCTTTTTTTCGGCAGATTCCAGAATGTCGGCAGGTGTACCCATCTGGTCGTAGACCATATCGGAGATTTCCCCCGCCGCCTGCCCCAGACCGCGGAGCATGGACTTTTCCTGGACAATGTTTGCGTACCTTACCACATTGGCGGCCGTAGGCGTGATTTCCATCAGCTGGGATACATAATCCCGGGAATTGTCGTGGTAATAGCCCAGTTCCTTCAGCTTATCCAAGACCGTGACCGGGTCGATGGTCTGGGAGAAGTTGAACATCGTATAAATAGCTTCATAAATCTCCCGGTTTTGCTCCAGGTAAAAGTCCTCCGGCTTCAGGATTCCGATCACATCGGATACGCATTGGCTATCAATGAGAATGGAGCCGAGAACGGCCTGCTCCGCCTCCAGGGATTGGGGCTGCTGGCGAGCAATCAATTCCTCATCCATAGGCTCCCTCCTTTATATTTGGTGGATTTCTCAGCCTTCCTCGATCTTGACGGTCAGGGGGGCGGTAATTTCGTAGCCCAGTTTGCAGGTAACGGTGTAGGTGCCTACATTCTTAATGGCGTCGTTAATAACGATTTTCCGCTTATCCAGAGCAATACCTGTTTTTGCTTTCAGCGCATCGGCGATTTCCTGGTTTGTAACGGAACCGAAGAGCCGCCCGTTTCCGCCGCCCTTGGCCGTAACCGTGACGGTCATTTCCCGCAGCTTCTTGGCGGTTTCCATTGCTTCCGCCTTTTCCCGGGCAATTCGCTCCTGAGTGGCCTTGTCGTTCATGCGCATGGTATTCACCGCGTCTGCAGTGGCTTCAATAGCCATTTTTCTGGGCAGCATATAGTTCCGGGCGTAGCCGTCGGAAACCTCCAGCATCTGGCCCTTCTTACCCTTTCCTCTTACATCTTGCAGCAAAATAACTTTCATGTTTCTCAATCTCCTTATTCTTCATAGAAAGCGTCGATAGACGCAATCAGCTTATCCAAGGCTTCCTTTACATCTACCCCCTTCATCTGGGCACCGGCGGTAGCTGCGTTGCCGCCGCCGCCAAGGGGTTCCAGAATTACCTGCACATTGGCAGAGCCAATGCTTCTGGCAGAAATAATTACCTGCCCCTCATCGGGATAAAGCACAAAGGAAGCGGTAATACCGGAAATGTTTAGCAGTTCGTCTGCTGCCTGGGCAGCCAGAATCCGGTTGGTAGGCTGCTCCAAAGCTGCAATGGCCAATTCGTCCCGGTAGAGCTTGGCCTCTTTGATAATCTGGTATTTTTCCAGTGTATCGTGGAAGTCGTTTTGCAGCAGCAGCTTTACTTCCGTTGTATCCGCACCCATTCGTCGCAAGACAGCGGCGGCCTCAAAAGTACGCTCGCCGGAGCGTACATTAAAGAACTTGGTGTCCAGGCAGATACCAGCCATCAGACTTTTGGCTTCGATGGGCAGAACATCCCGGCTTTCTACGGCATAGGTAATCATCTCCGTAACCAATTCCGAAGCGGAAGAAGCGTAGGTCTCGTGAAGATTGACTACTACGGGATTGATATAATCCGCTGCCCTTCTGTGATGATCTACCACACACACCTTGGAAATAGACTCCAGCAGCGGCCTAAACTCCACCTGATCCGGACGGTTGGTATCCACAACCACCAGAATACTGCGGTTATCGCACATCAAAAGCGCATCCTGGCCAGAGACGAATACATCCCGGTATTCCGGAACCAGCTGCAGCTCTTCCAGAAGCCTTCCGGCGGCGTTGTGCTCCAAATCGATGACAATGCTGGCTTTCTTTCCTTTTTTCCGGCAGAGGCAATTAATGCCAACAGCGGCACCCAAGGAATCCAGGTCTGCATTCCGGTGGCCCATAATAAAGACATGGTCGCTCTGGGCAATCAATTCCATCAGGGAATTGGCGGTAACCCGGGAACGGACCTTGCTCTTGTAATCCGTCTCTTTACTGCGGCCGCCGTAAAAATCGAAGTTGAAGCGGTCTTTGATTACCGCCTGATCTCCGCCCCGGCTGAGGGCCATTTCGATGCCCAGAGACGCAAAACGGTAGCCCTCCTCAAAATCCACGCTGTCCACGCCCAGTCCAATGGAAATGGATGCAGCCAGACCGGAGGGACTGACAACCTTGTGAATATCATCCAGCAAGGAGAACTTATCCTCTTTTGCACGCTCCAGGTCCCGTTTTTCAAAAATGAACAGGAAGCGGTTCCGTTCCAATCGGCGAAGCAGACCATGGTAATCCTCTGTCCATTGGGTAATGGCATCGTTGAGGTTCGCATTCAGCTTGGAGGTGGCACCTTCCGTCAGATTTTGGGTCATTTCCTCATAGTTATCAATGAGAATAATAGCTGTTACCGGGCGGGAGCGAATATATTCATCCCGTACCTGGTAGAGCTCCGTCAGGTCGCTGAGATACAAAACCCCCAGACGACTGTCCGATCCCCGCAGAAGCGTTCCGTAGACCCGATAACGGCGATTGCCCAGGGTTACATCCTGGGGAGATTCATTTTTTCCGGTGGCCAAAAAGTCCAGCGAAAAATCCGGAAAAACCGAATCCAGCTTCTCGTCTACCACATTCTTTGCGTTGCTGGAAAGCTCCGAAAACCGGAAGTTCTCCCACACAATACTGCCGTCTTCCATCCGAACCATTACGGCCGGAAGAGGGCCATCTCCCTTGGAAATGCCTTCCAGCGTTTCCTGCTCCGACTGGATATACTGCTGCAGCATTCGCCTGCGATGCTGCCGATCTACCAGATAGTAGGCACAGGTGAGAATACTGACCACTGCCTCTGCGGCACCCAGCCAATAATGGCCCGCCAAAAAGGCCATGGCACAGAAGCCAAAAAGAATAACGATATAGAGTCCCTTCCCGGGCCTGACAAACCGTTCCAATTTCTTATCCATAGAGCCATCTCCTTTCGGTGCGGCATTGTACACGAATGTACAAACAAGCTATCTTATTATAGCAAAGGTTCCTCCATCCTGCAACTGTCTTTTTTACATTCCGCCCGGTTTGGCAAAATGATGGCATTTTTCCTTCTTTTTGGGGCACCCTTTATTCATCTCCACAAATTCTGAAAAAGGGACGGAAATCAATTGACAAGTGCGCCCTTATTCATTATAATCATATCGATAAATTAATACGAATTCATTTGGAGGATTTTTGCTATGAAGGTTGCTTTTTTCGATACTAAGCCATACGATGTTCCTGGATTTGACCACTATGCCGCGGACTCTGATTTGGAGATCAAATACTTCGAGACCCGGTTGAACGAGGATACCGTCTCCCTGGCAGCGGGATACGATGCCGTATGTGTGTTTGTCAACGATACGGTAAACGCCAATGTGGTACGGAAGTTGTATGAATTGGGCATCAAAGTCATTGCCCTGCGGTGCGCCGGATTTAATAATGTAGATATCAAAGCCTGCCAGGGGAAGCTGCCTGTTTACCGGGTCCCTGCCTACTCTCCTTATGCCGTTGCTGAGCACGCTATGGCGCTGCTGCTGACCATTAACCGTCGGACTCACAAAGCCTATATCCGTACCCGGGACTTTAATTTCAGCCTGCAGGGCCTGGCTGGCTTTGATCTTCACGGCAAAACCGTAGGCATTATCGGTACCGGCAAAATCGGCCGGGTCTTTGCGGATATCTGCAAGGGATTTGGCATGGAAATTCTGGCCTATGACAAGTATCCCGCCCAGGGCAGCGGGCTCCATTATGTAGAACTGCCGGAACTCTTTGCCAAATCGGATATTATTTCCCTTCACTGCCCCTTGACCGAGGATACCAGGCACATTATCGATGCGTCCTCTATTGCCAGGATGAAAAAGGGTGTAACCATTTTAAACACCTCCAGGGGCGGGCTCATTAATACGGAGGATCTGATTACCGGTATCAAGGAGAAAAAGGTGGGGGCTGCCTGCCTGGATGTATACGAAGAGGAAGGTGACTTTTTCTACGAGGATTACTCCGGCCACATTGTCCAGGACGATAAGTTGGTGCGGCTGATTGCCATGCCCAATGTGATTGTCTCCTCTCACCAGGCCTTCCTGACGCAGGAGGCCCTGGACAGCATTGCCTCTACCACGGTAGATAATCTCTGTGCCTTCTTTGCCGGCCATCCCAACGAAAGCACCGAGGTCCGTTACTGATACCGGACAAAGCCTGTTTTTTTCGGTTCGACACATTCCCCTTGCATAAATGCCGCCCATTGGGTTAGTCTGTCTGTTGGCAGATTATTTCCCCGGAATGCGCGACTTTTCTGCCGGAACGCCGCCTTGGCTCTCCCCCAAGGCGGCGTTTTTTTGATCCTGTATGCTGTCGAAAAAGAATCCCTATAAAAATACTAGGCAGCTAGGAAAATAGTACTTGACAAATCCCGTATCCTGATGTATGATGTCTGCAGTTAGCAAAGGCTAACCAATACTTCAGGAGGTTCGGATATGGATATTCTAAAAAATGCTCCCTCTTGTGTTTCACTGCTTCTCATCGCTTTGATTCTTTTCGGTTCCATTCATGTCCGCAACCTTCTGATGTCTGCTTTCTTCCGCACCCGGGAGGGCCGCCATGTCTGAAGAATTGATCGTTCGTCAATGTGCGCCCACCTTGGCGAACCTGAAAACCGGCAGCTTGTTTGTGTGCCCCATCACAGATAAGCCGTCCTTCTATGGTTCCCTGCGCAGACTCAATGGGATCTTGGTGCCCAAAGGGCTGCGGGCCCTCCCCCTGCGGATGAAAGAACATTCCGCGCTTATTTACCTGTATCGCCCTTCCCGGCTTAGCAAGGACCTGGAGAACCCGATGGCTATCCAAATTTTAAAGGAGCGGGGCTATACCGGAAAACAGCAATGTCTTCCCAGGCTCATGGAGCGAATCCGGGAATCCGAGGAATTTCCCCATGAAATTGGCCTTTTTTTGGGCTATCCTCCGGAGGATGTGCTGGGCTTCCTGGAAAAGCGGCCCTGCAAATGCACCGGCTGCTGGAAGGTCTACGGAGATACGCTGCAGGCAGAGAAAACCTTTGCCGCTTTTAAAAAATGCCAGCGGGTATATTGTAAGCAGCTGGCACATGGCACCGATATTGAGCGGCTTACCGTAGCCGGTTGATATACCACAAACGCAGAAAGGAATCTTGACCTATGTCTAAAATTGCAGTTGTTTATTGGAGCAGCACCGGAAACACCGAGGCCATGGCTTCGGCCGTAGCGGAAGGCGCCAAACAGGCCGGCGCCGAGTGCAGTCTGTTCACCGCTTCTGAGTTCTCCGGCCGCCAGGTTCCGGATTTTGATGCTATCGCCTTTGGCTGCCCTGCCATGGGTGCCGAGGAACTGGAAGACAGCGAATTTTTGCCCATGTTCCAGGATTGCGAAAGCGGGCTTTCCGGTAAGAAAATCGCCCTCTTCGGCTCCTACGGCTGGGGCGACGGCGAATGGATGCGCACCTGGGAGGATACCTGCCGGGATGACGGCGCCATCCTCGCCTGCGAAAGCGTCATCTGCCAGGAGCAGCCTGATGAGGACGCTCTTGAGCAATGCCGCACCTTTGGCGCTCAATTAGCTTAAGTGTACCCCCCTGGAAGCGTTCAAAAAACTGAAAACTCCTCCTAACTTTTCACGCTTTTCTTGCCATCCTTATCTGAATGCTTCTTAAAACGGGTCCTATAGAGCAAAAGGGAAATTGCCTTGCCTTCTGCTCCCCCACTATGCTTGGCGTTCGTTTGCAGCGCCTATTGCATGGATGCGAAAACCCGCAGTGCCCCGGAAGATTGCCACTCCGGCCGCTGCGGGCTTTTTGCGCAAAAGGGTCTCCTGGCAAAAACAACGGCTTTTTTTTGCAGGTTTTTTGAGCATATTGACAAATTATAAAAAATGGATTATATTGTAGTTGTCAAATTTGCAAAAATGCAATTGAAAGTTACCATAAGTAAGGATAGGTGAATGAAATGTATTTGGATGATTACAAGCGTTGGTCCGAGACAGAGCTGGAAGACCCGGCACTGACCAGGGAGCTCCAGGAGATTCAGGGCAACGACCTGCAGATCAAGGAGCGCTTTGCCGTAGCTCTGAAGTTTGGCACTGCCGGTTTGCGGGGCGTTCTGGGTGCCGGTACCAACCGAATGAATATCTATGTGGTCCGTCAGGCCACCCAGGGGCTTGCCAACTGGGTAAAGACCCAGGGCGGCAATCAGCTGGTCGCCATTTCCTACGATAGCCGCATCAACTCCGATGTGTTTGCCAAAGAGGCTGCTAAGGTATTGGCCGCCAATGGAGTCCATGTACGGATTTATGACGCCCTGATGCCTGTTCCCGCTTTGAGCTTTGCCACCCGGTACTACGGTGCCAACGCGGGCATTATGATTACCGCCTCCCACAACCCTGCCAAGTACAACGGCTACAAGGCCTACGGCCCCGACGGCTGCCAGATGACCGACGATGCCGCTGCCGTAGTCTACGATGAAATTCAGAAGACCGATGTGCTCACCGGTGCCAAGCTGGTTTCCTTTGAAGAAGGTATGGCCTCCGGCATGATCCAGTATGTGGAGGATGCCTGCAAGGAAGCGCTGTACGACGCCATCAAGGCCCGCTCCGTCCGTCCCGGCCTGTGCAAGACCGCCGGGCTGAAGCTGGTGTACTCCCCCCTGAACGGCTCCGGCCTGGTGCCTGTGACCCGAGTACTCCGCGACATCGGTATTACCGATATTACCATTGTCCCCGAGCAGCAGTTCCCCGACGGCAATTTCCCCACCTGTCCTTATCCCAATCCCGAAATTTTTGAAGCTCTGCGTTTGGGCCTGGAGCTGGCCAAGAAGTCCGGTGCGGACCTGATGCTGGCCACCGACCCGGATGCCGACCGGGTGGGCATCGCCATCCGCTGCCCCGACGGAAGCTACGAGCTGGTATCCGGCAACGAAGTAGGCGTCCTGCTGCTGGACTACATCTGCCAGGGCCGGATTGAAAACGGCACCATGCCCAAGGATCCCGTGGCCGTCAAGTCCATTGTCTCCACCCCCCTGGCCGACGCAGTGGCCAAGAGCTACGGCGTGGAAATGCGCAATGTGCTGACGGGCTTTAAGTGGATCGGCGACCAGATCGCCCAGCTGGAAAAGGCCGGCGAAGTGGACCGGTTCATCTTCGGCTTTGAAGAGAGCTATGGCTACCTGGCCGGCCCCTATGTCCGGGACAAGGATGCCATCATCGGCTCTATGCTGATCTGTGAAATGGCTGCCTATTACCGCTCTATTGGCTCTTCCATCAAGGAGCGGCTGGAAGCCATTTACGCAAAGTTCGGCCGCTACCTGAACAAGGTGGATTCCTTTGAGTTCCCCGGCCTGTCCGGCATGGACAAGATGGCCGCCATTATGGACTCCCTGCGCAAGGCACCTCCCACGGAGATCGGCGGCTACAAGGTGCTCAAGGCCACCGACTACAAGAAGAGCAAGGAGACCGGCCTGCCCGCTGCCAACGTTCTGATCTACGCCCTGGAAGGCGGCGCCACGGTGGTGGTCCGTCCCTCCGGCACCGAGCCCAAGATCAAGACCTACTTTACTACCCTGGGCAAGGACCTGGCCGAGGCCCAGGCCCAGAAGGACAAGCTGGCAGAGGCTCTGAAACCCATCCTAGCCTAAATACATACTCTGCTCCCCTTTGGTTTGCGCCAAAGGGGAGTTTTCTTCTTGACAAATCGGTCTAACCATGATAGACTTCTTTTAGGTCGATTAATTATAGACCATTCAGAAAGGATGATAAAGTATGGATGAACGAAAGCTGGGCACCGTAGAAATGCGTTTTGCGGAGATCGTTTGGGCAAACGCTCCCATTTCCTCCGGCGAGCTGGTAAAGCTGTGCGCCCAAGAGCTGGAATGGAAAAAATCCACCACCTATACCGTACTCAAAAAGCTGTGCAGCCAGGGCATTTTTGAAAACAACGGCGGCACCGTTACCGTCCTGGTCACCAAGCAGCAATATCTCTCCGCCCAGAGTCGGCAGTTTGTGGACGACTCCTTTTCCGGGTCCCTTCCCGCCTTTCTGGCGGCCTTCTCTCAGGGCAGTCCCCTGAACGCCAAGGACATTGCCGAGATCCGGCAGCTCATCGATTCTTACGAACAGGAGGGAAAAGCATGAGTTCGCTGTTTCTTCGTCTTCTGAACCACAGTCTACAGGCCAGCGCCTTGATTTTGGCAGTGATGCTGCTGCGGCTTCTTTTCCGGAAGCTGCCCAAAAGCCCCCAGTGCCTATTGTGGGCGGTGGTGGCCCTGCGGCTGGCTCTCCCCTTCTCCCTGGAAAGCGCCTGGAGCTTGCTGCCCGCGGCAGAGCCTATCCCGGCGGAGGCGGCCTTTTCCACCCCCGTTCCGGAAACCCCGGTTGAAACGACGCTCGCCTTGGAGGCGGTTTCCAAAGACATACAGCCCGAAGCCCCCATCCGGGTACAACCTGCCACGGATCCCTGGAAGATCGCTTCCTATGTCTGGGCGGCAGGTGTAGTTGTAATGATGGCGATGGGTCTTTTCTCCTACCTACATCTGAAACGAACACTGCGGGTCTCCATTCGGCATACAAAGAATATCTACCTTTGCGACAGCATTCCGGGGTCCTTTGTACTGGGGCTGGTGCATCCCAAAATCTATCTTCCCTCCAGTCTGGATGAATTCAGCCGCAGCTTTGTTCTGGCCCATGAGGAGGCCCATTTAAAGCACGGGGACCCCTGGTGGAAGCTAGTGGGCTATGTACTGCTGTGCATCTACTGGTTCCAGCCCATGGTGTGGGTAGGCTGGTGGCTGTTCTGCCGGGACCTGGAAATGGGCTGCGACGAGCGGGCGGTAGCCGGAATGACCCCCATGCAAAAGAAGACCTATGCCTGTACCTTACTGCGCTGCGCCGCCCCCAAGGGATTGCAGTATCTGTGCCCGGTGGCCTTTGGGCAGAACAGCGTGAAAAGCCGGATCAAGAATGTGCTGACGGATAAGAAAACCAAGCTGTGGCTGCTTGGCGGTGCCGCCGTGGTGGCGCTTATCGTTTGCTCTCTGTTTTTGACCACCCAAAAAAGCGCCAAAAACGGAGCTCCCGTTTCAATCGCTCTGCCCGAAGGCTATACCCTTTATCAGGAGGAACCGTGGAAACTCGATCTGATGGACGATCAAATGAACCTGATCGGCGGCGTACAAGGCACCCTGCTGAGCGAAAGCAGCTCCGTCCCTCCCCAAGCCATTTTTGATATGCTTGGTATGAATATGAGCACTTCCGAATGGGTCGGCGGCGGCACGGAATGGACCATCCGGGAAAACGGCGGCGAAGAATGCTATCATTCTCTGGTTCCTCTCTCTGACCGGGTATTTGATATTTGGTTCAAAACGGACTTTGCCCCTCAAAACGATGGGGCCTACGCCTCTATCAAAGGATCCATTCAAACTTATCTGCAAAATAACCCGGATATTCTGGATCTGACTGCCCGCCCTATCGCGCAACGGATCAGCGCGCAAGGCGCAGCCGTCTACGACCTTTCAACCGGCGAAACGCTGTTTGCGAAAAACGAAACCTTGCAGATCTGGCCCGGGCGGTGGAATCGGGTCGCCTTTGTAGCGGCCATTCTGGAGCAGGAGCCTGACCTTGATTCCACGTTATCGATCATCGGCCTGCAAAATGCGGATAATTATCGATTTTTTACCGTTCGTGATCACTTGTATAATTTCCTGTTTCAGCCATATGATACATTCTCTCCCCAGGTGCTTACCCACTGCCTGAGCACCCGAGGAGACGAAGAGGCCCTGGCTCTGACGAATCAGTGGCTCCGGGCCGCCGGATGTACGGATACCTATTTTGACAGCGCTTCCGAATGCAGCTCCATGCAAGCCCATACCACTGTACAGGATATTGGCAGGATTCTGACAACGGCTCTGAAAAACGACACCTTCCGGGAAATCTGGAGCACCGCGGTGTATGACCTGCCCTACCGGGACATTCCGCTGTACAACAACAATTTTCTGCTGCCGGGCTCTCCTTTGAAGCCGGAAGCAGCAGACTCCCGCGTCACCGGTGGCTTGGCATATATGACGGGCTACGCAGACCTGGCCTGTACTGTCGGGCAGAATGATCGGTACCTGTGCATCATACAGAATGCCGATCGGGTTTATGACGCGGATGGATGGACCGTGCGTTACTGGGGCAATATAGAGGAAGCAAAACTGGTTCTGGATGGAGTTCTGGAACGTACTCCCCAGGCAGCCATTGATTGATTCTCGAACAAAAGCACCTTGATCCGCAAAAAAGCAGACTCTTTCCACTTTCGGAGAGAGTCTGCTTTCGCTTCTTTTTTAACGTACCCGTTTCAGGGCGTTACCACATTTTCCATCAAGAGCTCCACCGCTGCCTGGAGTTGGGCATCCTTTTCCTGGGCCAGGGTGCCATAGTAGAGAGCGGCGTTGTCTTCATCGTTCATATCCACGCTGATATCCGGTGTCAGGCCGACACCTTCCAGGTTCTCGCCCTTGGAGGTAAAGTACCGGCCCACGGACAGGTCCACCGCGGAGCCATCGTCCAGCTGGAACAGGTTCTGATAGTAGCCCTTGCCTACCGTTTTGGTGCCGACGGTTTTCGCTGCGCCGTACTCGTTGAGAACTGCCGCGAAAAGTTCGGCGGCGGAATAGCTGTCCTCATTGATGAGCACCGCCATAGGCATATTCAGGTGGCTTTCGTCGGAAGTGAACACCTCTTCCTTCCCCTGTTTGTCCTTATTGCTCAGGAGCGTTCCTTCCGGCAGCAGGTAGTCCAGAATGTCGATGAGCTCGTTTTCGTAGCCGCCGGAATTGAAGCGGACATCAAACAGGAGCATGGTCGCTCCCTGGGAAACCAGGTTTTCGATGGTTGCAATGGTCTCCTCGGCGCTGCGGGACACAAAGTTTTCGATGCGCACATAGCCAATGGTCCCGTTAATGAGATTCCCCTTGGCAACCACCGTATCTACCCGGTTCCGAGTGACATACAAGGACATTTGCTCCCCCTGGCGCATGACCGTGACGGTCACCTGGGTGCCGGCTTCGCCTTTAATGAGGGCAGAAATATCATTGAGGGTCATGTCTTCCACGCTTTTCCCATCCACCTGGACAATCACATCCTCCGGAAGCATCCCCGCCTGGTCCGCGGGGCCTCCCTCTACAACGGACTGGACTACAAAGGTGCCCTGCTGGAGGTTGGACAGGCTGATGCCAATGCCCACATAGCTGTTGGCCATGGATTCTTCCAACGCCGCATATTCGCTGGCGGGAACATAATAGCTCCATCTGTCCCCGACGGCATTCACCATGGCATCCGCTGCGGCATCTTCAATGGCAGTCTGGTCCACATCGCCCGGAAAGCGCTCCAAAATCAGGTTTTCCAAGGCGATCAGCTTGGTGGAGGGAATTTGCCGCATGGTCAGGCCCAGGGTCAGCGTGCAGGAAAGAGCTGCTACCAGCACATAGGATAACCCAATCAAGATTTTCTTTTTCATAAATGACTCCCTTCAAAAGGGGGCTGTCTCAAAATTGAGGCAGCCCCGGAACAGTTACAGCGATACATATAGGCAAGGATTGACATAGGCTCCATTGTAGGCAATGCCAAAATGCAGATGGTAGCCGGTAGCAATGCCGGTCTTTCCAACATAGCCGATCAGCTGGCCGGCAGAAACAGCCTGACCGGAAGACACGACATAGTTCTCCATATGCATATAAATGGAAGAGAACCCGTCACCATGGTTAATCGTTACATAGTACCCTGCGGAACCGGAATAGGTTGCGCTGGTAACGACGCCGCCCCGGCTGGCATAAATGGGTGTTCTTACCGGAGCAGCCAGGTCAACGCCCTGGTGGTAGGTGGATGCACCGGATGTGGGAGATTGGCGGAAGCCAAAGGGGCTGGACATATAGGTATAACTGCAGGGCCGGAGCCAGTTACCGCCAGAAGATGGAATACTGGTACCGTTGTTGGTGCTGCCGTTGACACCTGTAGTAGCGGGAGCAGTGGTGGCCGGAGGCACCGTAGTATAGGTTGCCATGTAGGCCAGCCATTCCTGATGCTTTGCGGTATTGTACTCCTTTTCTTTCTGGGCAATTTGTTTTAGGAGGTCGTCATCTTCCTCTTCCAGCTGCTGCTTGAGTTCACCGATTTCCTCACCCTTGGCGACAAGCTCCTTAATAACCTCATCGGCCTCTGCCCGCTTGTCATCCAGCTGGGTTTGGGTGGCATCCAGTTCCTGCCGGGTGGTTTCCAAGTCTGCCTTTTCCGTTGTCAGCTCAGACCGGGCCGTTTCCACGGCCTTGGTTGCTTCATCCAGCTCCTTCAGGCGCCGGTTATCAGAGGCTGCAATCTCCTCTACCATGTTCAGGCGATCCAACAGGTCGGAAAAACTGTTTGCCTTAAAAAGCACTTCCCAGTAAGTAAGGCTTCCTTCCTCCTCCATAGTACGGATCCGGACCTTATAAGCCTCGTTCAATTCATCGTAATGCTGCTGGGCATTGTCCAATTCGTCCTGCTTATCCGCAATCAAAACACCGTAGGCAGTAATCTGATCATTGATGTTGTCGATTTGGGCGTGCAGATTTCCGATTTCCTGATCGATCAGATTCTTTTTTGCGACAATATCCGAAATATCATCTTTGTTGGCGGCGTACTGGTCCTGCAAGTCCTTAATCTGGGATTGCAATTCACTTTTCTGGTCTTTTAATTTGTTGATCTGTTTTTGAATTTCGCTGGACGAGGCAGCATAGGCCCTTGTTGGGACCAGGCTGAGAATCAGGGTCAGCAGCATAATTGCAGCCATAATTCCAGCCAGGATGGATACCAGCTTTTTTCGTTTTTTCATATTGCCTCCTTTGGTCCGACAGAGGCCTGAAGCGGCATCAGGCCTCTGCATCGGTTCTGGCGCAGGGAACGCCTTTGGATTGATTTGCATTTCTATAGCTTTGGGGCTGCGTTCCGGCTGGGCCGGTTCAAAGCCCTGGTGGCTTTTCGTTCAGAAGCGATTACACATCCATGAACTTTCGGATCGAGGTCCAGCTGCCCACAATGCCGACGAACAAACCGGCAGCGCCGAAAACAATCAGCATGGGAACCAGCAGACTTTCGAAAGGAACAAAGGTGAAGAGCTTTAGGGAATCCACATGGGAAATCTTTTCCACCAGAGCATCATAGCCAACCCATTCCAGCCCAAAAGCAAGAACTGCGCCCATCATACCCAGGGTAAAGCCTTCCACAATAAAGGGCAGACGAATGAACCCGTTGGTAGCACCCACCATCTTCATAATAAAAATCTCATCCCGGCGGTCATACATAGCCAACTTGACCGTATTGGAAATAATCAGCAGAGAGATAACCAGCAAAACCGCAATCATGGCTACGGAGGCAATGTGCAGCACCTGCTGAATAGTGGTAAACCCCTGGGCCAGCTCGTAGGCTGCATTGGTCTTGGCCACGCCGGGGATCTGCTGGAGCTGGGCATCCGTCTGGTCCATCAGGGTATTGTCTTCCAATGTCACCTCATAGCGATGGCGCAGATCACTGGCCTGAACACCGTTGAAAGCGGAATCTCC
The DNA here is from genome assembly GCA_934565415.1 of uncultured Oscillospiraceae bacterium. Taxonomy (GTDB): domain Bacteria; phylum Bacillota; class Clostridia; order Oscillospirales; family Oscillospiraceae; genus Faecousia. The sequence continues at coordinate 37,249 of CAKTHQ010000009.1, read as the reverse complement.
ATTGTGGTCCTCCACAAACTTTTCCAGGGCTTCTTCCCGGGAAATGAACTTGGCCTGGAGCACATTGCTGAGCGCGTTGATTTTGGTGCCGATGCTCCTGGCTTCGGCATCGGAAAGGTCGGAATCGATATATACCAGAATCTCACTGGTCTGGTTCAGCTCCCGGACCATCACATCCAGGTTATAGGCCAAAATGGAGAAGCTGCCTACAATAATCAGGCAGGCCACCGTGACACATACAGCGGCGAAGGACATAAATCCATGGAGGAAAATTCCCCGGACGCCTTCCTTTAACAGGTATCCAATGTTATTAAGTTTCATTGCCGTAGTACCCCTCTCTGCCGTCGCTGACCACATAACCATCGTCGATGGCAATGACCCGCTTGGCGAACAGCTCTACCAGATTCTTCTCATGGGTAACGACCAGAACGGTAGTGCCCAGGTTGTTGATCTCCTGCAGCAGAGACATAATTTCAAAGGACCGGGCCGGATCCAGGTTACCGGTAGGCTCGTCGGCAATGATGGTAGACGGGTTGTTCACCAGCGCCCGGGCAATGGCCAGACGCTGCTGCTCACCGCCGGACATTTCGCCGGGATGCCGATTTGCCTTGTTTTCCAGGCCTACCAGCTCCAGCACATAGGGAACACGCTCCCGAATCTCACTTTCCCGTGCACCGATGACCCGCATTGCAAAGGCTACATTGTCGTAAACCGTCATATTATTGATAAGCCGGAAATCCTGGAACACAACGCCGACGGTACGACGCAGATACGGAATCTCCCGTTTCCGGATCCGCTCCAGGTAATAAGCATTCACATGGACGGAGCCGGAAGTAGGCCGCAGCTCTCCGGTAATCAGTTTGATAATGGTGGACTTTCCGGAGCCGGAAGGACCAACCAGGAAGCAGAACTCCCCATCGTCAATTCGCATAGAAACGCCATTCAGCGCCCGGTTGCCCTGCTCATAGCATTTCACAACATCTGTAAATTCAATCATTCGCATCTATCTCCAGTCGAAGCTTTCTAAGTTTGGTGCCAACACACCGCACTTGGACGCAATGTACACGAATTGTAACACAAAAGGAGCAAAAAGTCAATGCTACGCCAGGATTATCGGCTATATTTCATATTTTTTAACAAAAAATTCTAATTTTAGTCGCCGTTTTGCGCCCCCACAACGGTCTTTGCCGCCTGATGGCATTTTTTGCGCGCAAAATAATCTATGCAATGAAGTATACATAATCCTTGCCGAATAATTGTTTCTGCCCTCATTGAATAACCCCCGGTGCCGGACAAGCCGACACCGGGGGAAAGAGACCTTTTATCTTGCTTCTCTGGAGGAAAGATACTTCCGGACCATCAAAGCAACCTTAAACACAATTGCGTGATCGAACTGACGAAGATCCAGACCGGTAAGCTTTTTGATTTTTTCCAAACGATAAACCAGAGTGTTCCGGTGGACAAACAGCTTCCGGGAGGTTTCGGAGACATTCAGATTATTTTCGAAGAACTTATTGATGGTAAACAATGTCTCTTGATCCAGGCAGTCAATGGAGGACTTTTTGAAAATTTCGCTCAGGAAAATCTCGCACAGGGTGGTAGGCAGCTGGTAAATCAGTCGCCCGATTCCAAGATTTTCGTAACGCATAATGCTCTTTTCGGTGTCGAAAACCTTGCCGACTTCAATGGCGGTCTGTGCCTCCTTGTAGGAATCCGCCAGTTCCCGCAGGTGCTCGGCAATGGTGCCGATGCCGATGGAGGTCTTTACCCGCAGCTCGTTTTTCAGAGTATTTTCGATATTGACCGCAATTTTTTCCAGCTCTTCACTGGGAGTATTAACGGTGATCTGCTTGACAACGGCAATATCCGTTTCATTAATACTCAGCACAAAGTCCTGCATCTTGTCCGGGAACATACCGGACAGAATATCTACCGTAGCTACATCGCTGCGGCCCACCTGGCGAATGAGAAATACAGCCCTGGGTGCATCGGTAGCGAAGTGCAGCTCCTTTGCCCGGATATAGATATCGCCGGGGAGAATGTTATCCATAATGATATTCTTGACGAAGGTACCCCGGTCGTGCTTCTCCTCATAGAAAACTTTAGCATCGTTCAAGGCAATATAGGCCATAGAGCAAAACGCCTTGGCCGTTTCATCGTCTCCGGAGCAGAACACAGCATATTCAAAGAAGTTAGAACTGCCGACAATGGCCTTGAAGCACTTCTGCCCGAAGGTGACCACTCCTTCCGCACTGCCCAGACGCAAAGCCGCATCGGGCCACCGCTCGCCAAGAAGGGATACATCGGTACTGGATACAACACAGCCTTCCGTGTCGATGACTCCAAACGTTCTGTCGGAAATATCCTTTAATTGAACGATTACACTCTGAAACACGCTGTTGGACATATTGCCGCTCCTCCTTAGAATGTTGCATAGATACGCATTCCACAAAACTGCACTGTCATTATACACAAGTTTTGCGCAGTTTGCAAGTACCTTTTGACATTTTATTGCAAATTCCGGGGCCATTTTTAGATATTCTTCCCAGTATCACAAATTAGCAATGGCTAATTTGCAAATTTTGGGCAGCATTTTGCCGATACCGCAGCAAATTAGTTACCGCTGTTTTCTAACTGTAGAATCTCGGCGTCCGATAAAAAGCGGCATACCCCTCTGGGCAAATCCTCCAGAGAAAGTGCTCCTTCCTGAATCCGTTCCAGATAGGTAACCGTCATTCCCCGGGACGCCATCATACGCCTGACCTGGTGGTATTTTCCTTCCCGCACGGTAATGCGGCTTTCCCCGGGCCCGATGGGCTCCAGCAAAGCCGGGAGACATTGCGTACCGTCCCGCAGGGTAAGTCCTTTCCGGAAGGCTGCCGTATCCGCTTCCCCCGCCGTCCCTTCATGGCAGGCATAGTAGACCTTGGGAACTTCCTTTTTGGGGGATATCAAGCGGTGCAGCAGCTCTCCGTCATTGGTAAAAAGCAGCAGGCCCTCCGTTGCTTTGTCCAGGCGGCCCACCGGCTTCAAATCCAGATGCTTCATTTCTTCCGGCAAAAGCTCCATAACCGTAGGTTCCCGATCTTCCGTAGCGGTAACATAGCCCTGGGGCTTGTTCATCATCACCACTGCCCGGCGCCTGCCGCCAAGGGGTACCCCATCCATCGTAATTTCGTTCGCTTCCGGATCCAGCTTCCGGCTGCCATCCTTTTCCGACTTTCCGTCAACGGACACCCTGCCCGCCTTCAACAGGACTTTTACCTGGGACCGGGTACCGACACCGCTGTCACACAAAAATTTATCCAAACGAATCATTGTTTTCTCCGTTCTATCCCCCACCGGGAACGAATAGGCTGAAGCAGAAACGCTACGGGAGGGATTATCTATGGTAGTTATGACCGCTAAGGTCAATCTAAAACGTATTTTGATGCTTGTAGGTCTGGCCGCTGCCGTGCTGCTGGTGCTCATTTATCTTCTTGGCGGGAGCCAGGAAACTCTGGGACCCGCACCGGAAAAGGTACCGGATAACGACAGCCGGGTGGCTTTTTTAAAGAGCTTCGGCTGGGAGGTAACAAACTCCCCTAAGGAATCCGGTCAGGTATTGATCCCCCAGGAGACAAATCCTGTATTTGAGCGGTACAATGCTTTGCAGAAGTGCCAGGGATATGACCTGAGCAAATTTGCCGGGAAAAAGGTTATGCGCTATGTGTATACCGTGGAAAACTATCCCGGGGCTGCCGAGCCGGTATATGCCACCCTTTTGGTTTTTAAAAACAAGGTCATCGGCGGAGATATTACGGATACCGCCCCCGGTGGAAAGGTTCGCTCCTTTGAGATGCCAAAGGCCAACGAACCCAAAAAGCCGCAGCAAATCCCCCAAACGGTACCGGAAGCTTCCACTGCGCCTACGGAGCCCACCCAAGCAGAGGCCCCAGGCCAAAAGCAGTAGCTTCTCTTTTCCGCCTCAGTATACCACAAAAATTCCTGCTTGACAAGAACGCGCCTTCGTGCTATGCTTGATCCGACTTAAATAGTTGATGTCTTCAGGGCGGGGTGCAATTCCCCACCGGCGGTAAAGTCCGCGAACGCGTAAGCGCCGAATCGGTGAAATTCCGGTACCGACAGTATAGTCTGGATGGAAGAAGATACGCATTACTGCGTTTTTTCGCGCCCTGAGTGTATGCTCAGGGCGTATTTTTTACCTACGAGGTGTATGAAAAATGGAAAAGCTATTGGTTCAGCTCCAGCAAAATGCCGTATTTGTACTGGTTACAGCGGCAATTATTGTGGCCGTAGGGCTGCTGTGTCATTTGGTGGAAAAGAAACTCCCCCACCTGCGCAGCGTGACCGCTGCCCGGCGGGTAAGCATTATCGGCATCTGCTCTGCCATTGCGGTGGTGCTCCATATACTGGATTTCCCCCTGTTGTTTCTGGCACCGGAATTTTATAAGCTGGATTTTTCCGAGGTACCTGTGCTTTTGGGCGGCTTCTTCCTCGGACCCAGCGCCGCCGTGGCCATCGAGGGCGTAAAGATTCTATTAAAGCTGCTGTTTAAAGGGACATCTACCGCTTTTGTGGGCGATTTCGCCAACTTTTTTGTCGGCTGCTGCCTCGTGATTCCTGCTACAGTCTGGTACCATACCCACAAGAGCAAGCATGGCGCTGTGGTTGGCCTGATTCTGGGTACCGTCGTTATGACCGTAGGCGGTACCGCCTTTAACGCTGTATACCTGCTCCCCAAATTTGCTCAGCTTTACGGCATCCCCATGGACGTGCTGATTGGCATGGGTACTGCAGTCCATAGCGGGGTCAAAGGTATTTATTCCTTTGTGGCCCTGTGTGTGGCACCCTTGAATCTGGTAAAGGGTACGGTGGTCTCCATTCTTACGCTGCTGCTGTACAAACGGGTAGCCGGCCCCCTGTTCCGAATCCACGAATAAAGTACTTTCCACGCCTTGCCCGGGCGTGGAATTTTTTTGCCTTTTTCTCTTTATTTGGAGAAAAAAATATTGTATAATGGCAGCATCTTTTCTTGGAGGGCAAAGCGTATGCGTATTGTGATTAAGGTAGGTACCACCACCTTGACCCACCCCAGCGGGCACCTGAACATCCGGCGGGTGGCTCAGCTGTGCCAGGTCATCAGCGATATTAAAAATGCAGGCCATCAGGTGATTTTGGTTTCCTCCGGTGCCATCGGCATGGGGGTTGGAAAGCTGGGACTTTTGCAGCGGCCCAAAGATATTCCCGGCAAGCAGGCTGCCGCTGCTGTAGGCCAGTGTGAACTGATGTATATTTACGATAAGCTCTTTGGTGAATATCACCATACCGTTGCCCAGCTTTTGATTACCGGTGAGGATGTTGAAAACGAAAAACGGCACAGGAACTTTGAAAACACCCTTTGCCGTCTTTTGGAAATGAACGCTCTACCGGTCATCAACGAAAACGACACCGTTGCTACGGAGGAAATCGTCATCGGCGACAATGATACTCTGGCGGCGATTGTAGCCAAGAGCATTCAGGCGAACCTGTTGGTACTGTTATCGGACATTGATGGTTTGTATACCGCCGATCCCCATACGCACAAAGATGCACAAAGGATACCTCTCGTAGAGCAGCTGGATGCTTCCATTTGGGCCTTGGGAGGAGGCAGCAGCTCCAGCCAAGGCACCGGCGGCATGGGGACCAAGCTCCAGGCGGCCAAAATCTGTATGGACTGCGGTTGTGAAATGGTCATTGCAAACGGCGCAGAGCCGGAAAATCTATATGGAATTTTAGAAGGCAAGGATACCGGCACCCGCTTCAGGAGGAATGCAAAATGAAAGCACTTTTGGAAAAAGCCAGGCAGGCAAAGAAAGCCGTCTCCCGGCTGACAAGCGAAGAAAAAGATAAGGGATTACTGGCCATGGCTCAGGCATTGGAGGACCACAGCACGGAAATTTTGGAAGCCAACGCTCTGGACCTGCAAAGTGCCAAAGAGCACATCTCTCCTGTCATGCTGGATAGGCTCCGGCTGACACCGGAACGAATTGGGGCTATGGCCGAGGGGATCCGGGCTGTGGTCCGGCTGCCGGACCCGGTTGGACGGATTCTGGAAGAGCACACCCGGCCGGATGGACTTCGTATTCAGAAGGTCTCCGTCCCAATGGGTGTCATCGCCATCATCTACGAAAGCCGTCCCAATGTAACCAGTGACGCAGCGGCGCTGGCGCTGAAAAGCGGAAATGTATGCATCCTGCGCAGTGGAAAAGAGGCTTTTCGCAGCGCCAAAGCCATTGTAGAAGTCATGCAGAAGGGCTTGGAGAAAGCGGGCCTTCCAAAGGAGGCTGTTCATTTGGTGCAGGATCCTTCCCATGAAGGCGCAAAGGAACTGATGACCGCCAACGGCTATGTGGATTTGCTGATTCCCCGGGGCGGGGCCGGGCTCATCAATGCCTGCCTGCGTACGGCAACCGTCCCATGCATCGCCACAGGTACCGGAATCTGCCATATATATGTAGAAAAGAGCGCCGACCAGGCCATGGCCCTGTCCATCATCGAAAACGCAAAAACCAGCCGCCCCAGCGTCTGTAATGCGGAAGAGGTGCTGCTGGTAGACGAAGCCATTGCTCCGGAATTCCTGCCGAAACTCCGGGAACGGCTGACCCGGAATACGCTTCACCCGGTGGAGCTCCGCCTGGACCCCAAGGCCGCTGCCATCATCCCCGGCACCCCGGCGGGAGAACGGGACTTTGATACGGAGTTTCTGGATTACATTCTGGCTGTAAAAGTAGTAAGCGGCTTACAGGAAGCCATCAGCCACATTGCCTCCCATTCTACGGGGCACAGCGAGGCCATTATTACGAGAGATTCTGCCGCCGCAGAGGAATTTACCCAAAGTGTAGACAGTGCAGCCGTATATGTGAATGCCTCTACCCGGTTCACGGACGGTGGAGAGTTCGGCCTGGGCTGTGAAATGGGAATCTCCACTCAGAAGCTCCACGCCAGAGGGCCAATGGGCCTGCGGGAGCTGACTACCTACCACTATTGCGTATACGGAAACGGACATATTCGATAAGGAGGACAATATGACATACGGATTTTTAGGCTGCGGCAGCATGGGCGGAGCTATTGCCCGGGCCGTCAGCCGGGTAACAAAGGACATTCTTTTAACAGACCGCAGTGGCCGTGGAAAAACTCTGGCCCAGGAGCTGGGCGTCAGGTATACAGATGCAGCCGGGATTGCCCGGAACTGTGACCGAGTCTTTCTGGCCGTGAAGCCCCAGATGATGGAAGATGCCCTCTCCCCTATTCGGGAAAGATTGCAGGAAAAGAAGCCCTTGCTGATCTCCATGGCGGCGGGGCTGACCACGGATAAAATTGAGGAAATGGCAGGCGGAGATTTGCCGGTAATTCGCATTATGCCCAACACCCCCGCTATGATTGGTGCGGGGATGACCCAATACTGCTGCAATGAAAAGGTCACACCGGAAATGGAACAGGAATTTTTATCCGTTATGCGCTTTACCGGGAGGCTAGACAAGCTGGAGGAGCATCTGATCGATGCCGCCAGCGCCCTGTCCGGCTGCGGCCCGGCGTATATGTACCTGTTTCTGGAGGGGCTTGCCGATGGGGCAGTAGCCTGCGGTATTCCAAGGGCAAAGGCCTATGAATACGCCGCTGCCACCATGGAGGGCGCTGCCAGACTGGTACTGGAAACCGGCAGCCACCCGGGGCAGCTGAAAGACGCAGTCTGCTCCCCGGCGGGCAGCACCATCCAAGGGGTCCGTGTTTTGGAAGAACGCGGCCTTCGGGCTGCCGCCATGGACTGCGTCATTTCGGCCTTTGAAAAAAACAGAAAGCTGGGAGGATAACATATGGAATATCGCACTTTGGGAAAAACCGGACTGAAGGTTTCCCGGGTGGGCTGCGGCGGCATTCCCATTCAGCGCATTGACGCAGAGGGCTCCAAGCAATTGGTAGAAAGGCTTCTCAGCGAAGGTGTCAACTATATCGATACCGCCCGGGGCTACTCCGTCAGCGAAGAGTACCTGGGCTACGCTCTGGAAGGAATTCGGGAACATTTTGTTCTGGCCACCAAAAGTCATGGTCTGACCCGGGAAGAAATGGAGCAGGATGTGAAGACCAGCCTGAAAAATTTACGGACAGACTACATCGACCTGTACCAGTTCCATAACCCCACAGCCCAAGAGCTGGAAACCATCCAGGCCCCCGGTGGTGCTTTGGAATACCTGCAGGAGGCAAAGAAACAAGGGATTATCCGTCATATCGGCCTAACGCTCCACTCCGCAGACCTTTTCCGGCAGGCGCTGGACTTTCCTTGGGTGGAAACCATTATGTTTCCCTATAACATTGTAGAGTCCCAGGGTACGGAAATGATTCGGGGCTGCGCAGAACGGAATATCGGCTTTATCTGCATGAAGCCCCTGGCCGGGGGAGCCATTGAGAACGCAACCTTGGCCATGCGCTACATTGTCCAAAATCCGGATGTGACTGTCGTCATTCCCGGTATGGCATCCCAACAGGAGCTGGAGCAAAATCTGGCCGCCACCCAGGACACTTCTCCCCTGACGGCTCAGGAGCAGGCAAAAATTCAAGTCATCCGGGATAGCCTGGGTACTCAGTTCTGCCGCCGGTGCAACTACTGCGCCCCCTGCACCGCAGGTATCGCCATCCCCCAGGTATTCACCCTGGAAGGGTATTTGTCCCGGTACGGACTGAAGGACTGGGCCATGGGCCGATACGAAGCCATGACCGCAAAACCGGGCGACTGCCTGGAATGCGGGCTGTGCGAAACCAGATGTCCCTATCGCCTGCCCATTCGGGAAATGCTGAAAAAGGCAGGAAGGGTCTTTGCTGGTGCAAAATAATAGGAAAGAGGCAGGCACTCCAAATGTGGAATACCTGCCTCTTTCCTGTTATACGTTTAAATCACTTAATGACCCGTACCCGCAGAACGCCGTCGATGCTCTTCAGCCCCTCTACTACCTTCTGGGAGGGGTGATGGTCCAGATCCAGCATGGTGTAGGCGTACTCGCCCCGGCTCTTATTCATCAGCCCGGCGATGTTCACATTTTCCGCGGCCATAGCGGTGGTGAACCGCCCCAGGGAGTTGGGGATGTTTTTATGCAGAATACAAATTCTCCCCTGGCTGGTGCATACGCCCATATCGCAGTTGGGGAAATTGACGGAATTGACGATGTTGCCGTTTTCCAGATAGTTCATCACCTGACTAACGGCCATCCTGGCGCAGTTGTCCTCGGATTCCTCCGTGGAAGCTCCCAGGTGGGGGATGGCAATGCAGCCAGGCATGGAGGCGGTCTTCTCATTGGGGAAGTCCGTAATATAGCGCTTGACCTTTCCGGAAGCCAAGGCCTCGGCCATAGCGTCGTCGTCTACCAGCAGGTCCCGGGCGAAGTTCAGGATGATCACACCGTCCTTCATTTTGTCGATGGTCTCCCGGTTGATCATCTTCTTGGTGTCCTCCAGCAGGGGCGTATGGAGGGAGATAATATCGCAGGTGGCAAAAACTTCGTCCCGGCTGTTGACTTTGTGGATCTGGCTGTCCAGGTGCCAGGCGGCATCAATGGAGATGAAGGGGTCGCAGCCATAAACCTGCATTCCCAGCTTCCGGGCGGCATTGGCAAAGGGTCCGCCCACGGCGCCCAGGCCTACCACGCCCAGGGATTTGCCCAGCATCTCATGGCCGGCAAACTGGCCCTTGCCCTTTTCTACTTTCCTGGCCACATCCGGCTCCCCGGCGATGGACTTTACCCAGTTGATACCGCCTACCACATCCCGGCAGCCCAGCAGCAGGCCGCAAAGGGTCAGCTCCATAACGCTGCGGGCATTGGCACCGGGGGTATTGAAGACCACAATGCCCTTTTCGGCACAACGGTCCAGGGGAATGTTGTTGACACCGGCACCGGCTCTGGCCACCGCAAGAAGATTGTCGGAAAAAGCAAAATCATGCATAGCGGCGCTGCGGACTACCAGGGCATCCGCCTCTTCGATGGTTTCGGACTGCCGATAGTTTTCCGTCCAAAGAGCAGTGCCCTTTGGAGAAATTTTATTGAGATAATTTACCTGAAACATAGGGATTCCCTCTTTTCTCTCGACTGCTTACAGCTTTTTTTCAAAGGCTTCCATAAACTGGGTCAGCTTTTTGACGCCTTCGATGGGCATGGCATTGTAGATGCTGGCTCGCATACCGCCTACCGAACGGTGACCCTTCAGGTTTACGAAGCCTGCTTCTGCCGCTTCCGCTACGAACCGGGCATCCAGCTCCGGGTCTCCGGTGACGAAGGTTGCATTCATCAGGGAGCGGTCCTTCCGGACCACCTGATTGTGGAAGACCCTGCTGGAATCCAGATAGTCGTAAAGAATCCCGGCCTTTTCCACATTCCGGCGCTGCATCTCCTCCAGGCCGCCCATATCCAGCAGCCACTTAAAGACCTTGCCGCAGATATAGATGCCGTAGGTAGGCGGCGTATTGTACATGGATCCGGCATCCGCGTGAGTTTTATAGCGCAGCATGGTGGGGGTGCCGGGCAGCACATCCTCCCGGATCAGGTCTTCCCGGATAATGGCAATCACCACGCCGGCAGGGCCCACGTTCTTCTGGGCGCCGCCGTAGAGAATTCCGTAATCCGTAACCTTTACCGGCTCCGACAGAAAGCAGGAGGACACATCGGAAACCAGAGGCTTGCCCTTGGTATTGGGCAGGGTATGGAACTTGGTGCCGTATATTGTATTGTTCTCACAGATATATACATAATCGCTGTTCTCTGCAATGGGCAAATCGGAGCAATCAGGAATGTAGGTGAAATTTTTGTCCGCAGAAGAGGCTACGGCGTTGGCGGTGCCGAAGAGCTGGGCTTCCTTCCAGGCCTTTTTAGAAAACTGGCCGGTGATGATATAGTCAGCTACCTTATTTTGCATCAGGTTCATAGGCACCATAGCAAACTGCTGGCTGGCACCCCCCTGCATGAAAAGAACCTTATAGTTATCCGGAATTCCCATGAGCTTCCGCAGGTCTGCCTCTGCCTCGTCGATGATCTTCTGATAGGGCTTGGAGCGGTGACTCATTTCCATAACGGACATACCGGTGCCTTTGTAATCCAGCATTTCGGCGGCGGCTTCTTTTAAAACAGGCTCCGGCAGAACGGCGGGGCCGGCAGAAAAATTATATACACGGTTCATATCTGTTCCTTCTTTCATTTTGCAATCAGGCGATCAATGAGCTGATAGCCGTTGGGTTCAAAGTCCCCGGTGGCGGCAGCTTCCGCTTCGTTATAATGGGTCAGCTTTTTTTCTTCCCGGGTACTGTCGTACAACAGGTACGGCACCGGGTCCCCGGTGTGGGTGCGGACCCGGATAGGCGTGGGATGGTCCGGCAAAATCAGCATCCGGTAGGCTTCCCCGGATTCGTCCATTGCTTTCTTCACCAGAGCAATAAGCCGCTGGTCCAGGTACTCGATGGATTTGACTTTTTCGGGGACCAACCCCTGGTGGCCCATTTCGTCCGGGGCCTCTACATGGATATAGACGAAGTCATTTCCGTCCTCCAGCAGGGCTTTGACGGCAGCCTGGGCCTTGCCTTCGTAGTTGGTATCCAGCGAGCCGGTAGCGCCGGGGACCTGATATACCTGCATCCCGGCTCCTACAGCAATGCCTTTTAAAAGGTCCACCGCGGAGATCATGGCACCCTTCAGGCCGGTCTTTTCCGTAAAGTTCTGCAGGCTGGGCTTGGTACCGGCTCCCCAGAACCAAAGGGAGTTGGCCTTGTGCTTCCCTTCCGCGGCCCGGGCCCGATTCAAAGGATGATCGTTGAGAAGATCGTAGCTTCTCTCCATCATTTCCTTCAGCATGGGCTCTTTGGGAAGCCAAGCGCCAATCCGGGTGCCCAGGTGGTCATGGGGCGGCTCCAGGGGGACCACCTTTCCATGCTTCCATACCATAATATGCCGGTAACTGGTGCCTGTGTAAAACTGAACCGTTTCGGAGTTGAAATTGGCCCGGATGGCATCCATCAGGGCATCCGCGTCCTTTGTGGAAATTTCACCGGAGCTGTGGTCCAGAATGGTCTTTTCTTCGTAAGGCTCCTCTTCCGTCAGGGTGACGATGTTGGAGCGGAAGATCACATCGTCCGGCTCCATCTTCACGCCGACACTTAAAGCTTCCAGGGGAGATCGGCCTGAGTAAGATCGTGCTGGATCGTAGCCCAGTACAGAAAGGTTGGCCACATCCGATCCGGGGGCCATACCGGCGGGCACATTCTGCACCAGGCCAATATGCCCCTTCCCTGCCAAGGAATCCATACAGGGGGTATGGGCGTACTCCAAAGGAGTCTTCCCGCCCAGAGCTTTGATGGGCTCATCGGCCATTCCATCTCCCAAGACGACAATATACTTCACGGTTTTTCTCTCCCTTCACCCGCCCCAAATCGTTTCCAGCGGATATATGGAATATCATACCACCAAGCGAGAAAGAATACAATATGAAATTTTGTCGGAATCGTGTTTCATTTTTCCCGTTCTTATGTGCATATTGCAGGTTTTGCTGTAGCAAATTCAATTATTCAGCTTTCGATATGCATTTATTTATTTCATATTTGAAAAACTGTTGCGTTTTAGAAAAACAAAAAACCTCTTCATCAAACGATGAAGAGGAAAATGGAGCGGGTGACGAGGCTCGAACTCGCTACCTCCACCTTGGCAAGGTGGCGCTCTACCGGATGAGCTACACCCGCATACCCAAGCGTTATTTTTTTAGGAGATTCCCATGAAGCGCAAAGCTCCATGGGAATGGTCCGAGTGACTGGATTCGAACCAGCGGCCTCTTGAACCCCATTCAAGCGCGATACCAAACTTCGCCACACCCGGATATCTATTGCTGTTCGCCAACAGCTTGGGTATTATAGCACGGCTTTCCAGAAAATGCAAGCACTTTTTTCAAAAAATATGAATTTTTTATTTTCGACTTTTTTAGGGATGAAAAATCGGCGCCATTCTCCCCTATCCAATAATTTTCAAATTTTTACGCTAAAAAGAACACCTTTGCCTCAGAAATTACACTATAGGGGGCGATGCGAGCATCGCCCCCGCAAGAGGGTTTTACCGGAAGCTCTTTACCCAATTTAAGAGAGAATCCCGATATACGTTTTCTGCAACATCCTGATACATCCGGTCTGAGATAGGGCCGTTGTTGGCCATTTTCTGGAGAATTGCCTGCTGCAGCTCCTCTACGGTCATTTCCTCATAGGGCTTTTGCGCCATTTTGGGTTCCAGCCGGGGTTGCTCCCCCTGCGGTTGTGCTGCGGCAGCGGATTGCTTCTGGGGGGCGGGCTCACAATGGATCTTGACGGGTTCCGGTACAGTCAGGTCCAGCGCTTCCGGCAGCCAGATTTCCCCGCCGTGGGGCGGCAGAGTCACATGGAAGCTCCCATCCCGGCTTTGGCGCCTCTCCCCTGTCAGCCAGCCGACATAATTCCCATCCGGCAGGCCGGAAACGGATATTTCGCCAGGTTCGTTGGCGTTGTTTACCGTCACCAGGGCCATTATCCCCTCCAGGCTCCTGGTAAAGGCGTAGGTCTTGTTGGTCAGTTGTCTTTGCTCGTATCCCCCGTAGGCAAAGGCGGGGACACAGGCCCGGAGCTTTCCCAGGGATGCAATGAGGGCCGCCCGGTCATTTCCCCGGAAATCCTCCAGGTGCAGCTCCGGCCGCAGGGAGTCATCGGACCAACGCTCCTTTTTTCCCTCAATGCCGAATTCAGACCCATAGTAGACAGAAGGAATGCCGGGCAAGGTATACAGCAGCACATGAACGGGCAGAAATGCGGACTTGGCATTGAGTTTGGAGGCAATCCGGGCCACATCGTGGTTGTCTACAAAGTTATAGAGCTTCCATTTCAGGTTGGTCTCCCGAACGGTATGGGCAATCTCAAAGTAATTGTGGTCGTTGTGGCCGGAATACAGGGCCTTGTGGAGCCGATAGTTGGTGACGCTGTGGAGCATTCCCGGCTCCAGCCAGCGGCCGTAATCCCCGTGGATCACCTCGCCCATGAGCCAGAACTCCGCCTTGACCGTGTCTGCCGTCCGCCTCAGCTCCCGCATAAAGTCAAAGTCCAGTACATCTGCCGCATCCAGGCGGATGCCGTCAATGTCGAATTCCGACACCCAGAAACGGACCGTATCGCACAGATATTCCCGGACCTCCGAATTTCCCTGGTTCAGCTTGGCCAGAAGATTATAGCCGCCCCAGTTTTCGTAGGAGAAGCCGTCGTGATACTCCGTATCCCCGCAGAAGTTTACATTGCAGTACCAGTCCCGATACCGGGAACTTTCCCGGTTCTGCTGCAAGTCCCGGAAGGCGAAGAAATCCCGGCCCGTGTGGTTGAATACGCCGTCCAGCACCACCCGGATCCCCTTTTCGTGGCAGTATTTTACAAATGCCTTCAGGTCCTCGTTGGTGCCCAGGCGGCTGTCCAGCTTCCGGTAATCGGTGGTTTCGTAGCCGTGGCCAACGGATTCAAACAGAGGACCAATGTACAGGGCGTTGCAATGAAGCCGTGCAATATGATCCACCCAAGGGAAAAGGGTATTCAGCCTGTGCTGAGGCGTTCCATAGTCATTATGCTTCGGCGCGCCGGTCAGCCCCAAGGGATAAATGTGATAAAAAATAGCTTCATCGTACCATGCCATTGTCCTTTTTCTCCTCTCCCAAGATAAGTGCCCTTCGTTTCTTCTCGGCTGCGTCCATAGCCACTCCCAGGCAGGCGGCAAACGCCATCCCGGTACACATTCCAAGGATCGGATGACTCATCAGCACCCCAAGTACAAGCCCGATGGGCAGGCCAAAGCAGAGATATATCGTCAGCCAACTGAGTACCGGTTTTTCTCTGCGGAACCGGGGCCCTTCTTCTCCCTGTCCGCAAGGAACAAACTTGTATTTTCCCAGGATTCTCTGGGAGGCCAGGTTGTCTGGATCGGTCTCTGCCTCAACGGCATATACGTTTTCCTGCCCGAAGGCCCAGTCCAGCATAGCACCTACCGCCTCGGACATGAGCCCCTGGCCCTCGTATTCCTTTTCCAGGCCATAGCCCAGCTCTACCGTGCCCTTTTGGGGGGCGCCCTTGAAGCACAGGTCCCCAATGGGAGTATGATTGGATTTTAAAATCATCTCCCAGGGAATGGCCCAAAGATACGCTTCCGGGTTTTTCAGGCAAAGGTCCCTCATTTCTCTGTAGGCCTTGCGCATTTCTGGATCCCTGTCCTCTTGAATTTTTTGTTCCAGCCGCTCCATAGACATAGGGCGCAGAAGCATTCGTTTCGTTTTTAGAGTTGGTTCCTGTTTCATTGCCATTCCCCCGCTTTTTTCATGATCTTCCATAGCAGCGGTTCAAATTTAATGCCGTAGCATCTTGCCGGATCCTTGACCGTTTCCCGGACGCAGTCCCCTGTAAAGGCGGCAGCAAAGGCGGCGGCATCCAAAAGGCTGTCCCCCCGCAGTAAGGCCCCTGCAAAGCAGGCGGCATACAGGTCCCCCGTACCGCTATAAGCCCCGGGAACCTTTTCGTGCCGGTAAAAGGTGATGCTCTTCCCGTCCTTTACCGCTATGCCGGTCAGGTTCGGTTCCTGGATGGCGCCGGTCAAAACGGCCCGCTCATTGGGCAGCGCCTTTAAAAGCCGGGCGGCCTTTTCTTCCGTCATGGTTTCGGGCACAGACTGCCCGGTCAGGATTGCCGCCTCCGTTACATTGGGAAGCAAAATATCCGCCTTGTGGCAGAGTGTTCTCATTGCTTCCACATAGTTTTCATCCAGGCCCCTGTATAGCCGCCCATGGTCTGCCATGGCAGGGTCAACGATGCGGATTCCCACCAGATCCATCAGGCTGCATACATTTTGGATATCCGCCCTGCTTCCCAGGTAACCGGTTAGAATGCCGTCGAACCGGATGCCCTGGCCCCGCCAATGGTCTGCAATTTTGGGGGCGGCGTCCGTCAGGTGGCAGATATAGGGATTCGGAAAGCCGGTGTGGGTGGAGAGCAAAGCCGTGGGCAACAGGCAGGTTTCGTACCCCCAGGCGGAGAGCACCGGCAGCGCCACCGCCCCGGAGCAGTGGCCCAGGCAGGACAGGTCCTGCACCGTTAAAATTCGCTTATACATGGCTTTAGTCCGGCACATCCATGTCGAGCCCCAGCTCCCTTGGCAGGAATCGTGGGCAGACATTCTCCAGTGTGGCAATAACGGAGGCTGCCAGGTGGGTACCAATCTGGCAAGCCTGGGCCAGGCCCTTGCCGTAGGTCAGACCCACCGCCACTCCGGCGCAGAAGGAATCTCCGGCGCCGGTAGTATCCTTGACCTCCACCTGCCGGGCAGGGCACAGGCCCTTGTCGCCGTTCATATCCGCATATACGGCGCCCTCGGCGCCCATGGTGACAATGAGTTTGGGAATCTGGGCCTGAATCACCTTTTCGGAGACGATGTCAACCATTTCCTCCGGGGTGTTCTCCGAGAAGTCCATGCAGAACAGGAGCCCGGCTTCCTGCCTGTTGCACACAAAGGCAGACAGCTGCTTTAAAAAGTCCCGGCGTTCCAGGCCAATGCTCATATTGGCCACCACGCCAAAAACGGGCTTATGATACTTTTCCGCCAGAGCCAGAGTCTTCTTAAAGATAGCTTTATCAATATCTACTTCCAGCACAATGCTGTCCGCATTTTCAAAAATCTCATCCCCGGACTTCTCCAGAATGCTGAGGATGGGCATCAAGTCCGGCCGCTTGGAAATAGAGGCCACCACATCTCCATCGTTATTGAATACTGCCAGCCAGGTACCCATACCGTCCGGCACCCGCCGAATGTACTTGGTATTGACCTTGTGGTTGCTCAGCTGCCGGATTACATCTTCTCCGGTAGGCGTATCGTCTACCAGGCTGATATAGGTTGGACGCAGCTCACAGTTGGCAATGTCCTCCGTCACATTCCGGGACACGCCGCCGTAGATCTGCTCTACCTTGCCCGCATTTCGGCCGCCGGGAATATAATTGGCCTTGGGATATCCTTTAATATCCACAAAAACCGCTCCAATCACAACAATACCCATATCTTTCGTTCCTTTCCTGTTCCCCTGCCCCTTTCGGGCGCAGAAAAATGATAAACTCCATTATACAAAAGGAAACCCTATTTTTCAATCATTTCCGTATCAACACAGAAAATTCAGAAAGGGTTTTTCCTTTCGTGTGGACAAAAGGGCCAAAATGTGATATATTCTATTGGATTATTGATTCCCGATCAATGGAAGGACAGAAATATGGGTAAACTGATCGTAATTGAAGGCACGGACGGGTCCGGAAAGTCCACCCAGTTCCGCCTTTTGACAGAGCATTTGCAAAATGACCGGATCGCATTCCAAAAGCTGGTGTTCCCCCAGTACCAGGAGCCCAGCTCCGCCCTGATCCGGATGTACCTGGGAGGTGAATTCGGCTTGCATCCCAGCGATGTAAACGCCTACGCCGCCTCCACCTTTTACGCTGTAGACCGGTACGCCTCCTATAAGAAGGTTTGGGGGAAATGGTACGAAGAAGGGGGTCTCGTGGTTTCCGACCGATATACCACTTCCAACGCCGTCCACCAGGCCGGAAAGGAGCCGGAGGAAAAACGGAAGGATTTCCTCAAGTGGCTGTACGAACTGGAATACGACCACATGGGGCTTCCAAAGCCGGACCTGGTACTCTACCTGGATGTACCTACGGACTTTACGGAGATGCTCCTGCGTTCCCGGGAGGCTGCTACCGGCACCCATGCGGATATACACGAAGCGGATACCGCTTATTTGCGGGAAAGCCGCCGGATGGGCCGGGCTGCCGCTGAGTACTACGGCTGGACGCTTGTCTCCTGCGTGAAGGACGGAAAGATGCGCAATATTGAAGACATTCACGCGGAAATCTACCACTATGTTATGAATTGCCTGGAGGATTAAAGTATGGTATATGTATTACTGGGAACCGGCTTTGAAGAAGTGGAGGCCATCGCTCCCGTAGACCTGATGCGCCGTGCCGGAATTGAAGTACAGACCGTGGGCATTACGGGAAAAACCGTTTTGGGCAGCCACAAAATTGGCGTCGAAGCTGACATTCTGCCGGAGGATATGGACTTGGAGAGCATGGAGATGATTGTTCTCCCCGGCGGTCTGGGGGGCGTTGCCAGCGCCCGGGCCAGCCAGGCCGCCCTGGATGCCCTGCGCTATGGCTGGGAACACGGGAAATTCGTTGCCGCC
The DNA here is from genome assembly GCA_934565415.1 of uncultured Oscillospiraceae bacterium. Lineage (GTDB taxonomy): Bacteria > Bacillota > Clostridia > Oscillospirales > Oscillospiraceae > Faecousia. The sequence continues at coordinate 18,973 of CAKTHQ010000009.1, read as the reverse complement.
ATCTGCGCCGGACCCACGGTTTTGGCGGACCTGGGTATCCCCGATGGGAAAAACGCCACCTGCTACCCCGGCTGCGAGGGCGGCATGGGCAGAGCCAACATGATTCCCGGGGCCTCCGCCGTCCGGGATGGGAAGCTCATTACCGGCACCTCTGCCGGGTGTGCCGTTCCCTTTGCCCTGGAGCTCATCAAAGCACTGCGTGGACCTGAGGCTTCCGAAAAAGTAGCCAAACAGATTGTGATCCGCTGAGGAAAGGAGACCATATGAGCGATACACCTTCCCGTGAGCCGGGCAGCCCTAAGTTTCTGGCCAAGGATGATGCCCGGCAGCCCGGAGAATCCAAGGGCTACCAGGGCCGATTTCTAAACCGCCAGCCGGAGGAGCCCCCCCCGGAGACGGAAAACACCGATTGGCTCTCCCTGGACGAAACACTTTTTCCGGAAGAATCCCAGCCCCAAGAGCCTGTGGACCCGGACTTTGCAGGGGGTGAAACACCTCTAGACGAGGGCTTTACCCTGCCGGAAGCGCCGGAAGAATCGGCTGCCCCCACGGTTCCGGAGGCCCCCTCAACTCCGGAAAGCCCGGAAACCGGGAGTCCTTCCGACGATTTCCTTTTAACCGACCCGGACCTGTCCTTTTTGCATGAAGCGGACCCGGCGGGAGAAGCCGATCCGGAGCCCAAGGAGCTGACGGAAGAGGACCAGGATTTTCAGGAGCTGTTTGATGCCGCCCCGAAGGAAGAAGCGGCGGCACCTTTAAAGCCCCACCCCGCCAAAAAAGGGCGGCCGAAAAACAAAACCGGCGAGGGCCTCTGGGGCATTCCGAACATTCTTGTTACCATTGTCTGGATTGCCATTACCGTAGCTATCGGCGTAACCCTGGGCAGAATGGCCTGGGTCTGTGCCGCAGATGTACTGGCCTTTGGGCGGGAGGATAACCCCGTCACCCTGACGATTACCGCTGCCGACGATATCGACTCCATTGCAGACAAGCTCCAGCGGGCAGGGCTCATCCGGTACCCCGGCCTTTTTAAGCTCTACTGCAGCTTTGCCGTAGACGATGGGGAGATCCAACCCGGCATCTGGGAACTGAATTCCCTGTATGATTATCACGCCCTGGTAAACATGATGTCCCCCAGCTCCCAGCGTACTGTAGTGACGGTTATGATCCCCGAAGGCTACAGCTGCCGCCAGATTTTCGAGCTGCTGCAGCAGAAACGGGTATGCACCGTGGAGTCCCTGGCCGATTATGCTGCCAACGGAGAGCTGGACGACTATTGGTTCCTGGATGGGCTCACCCGGGGCGACAAGTACTGCCTGGAGGGTTACCTGTTCCCGGATACCTACGAATTCTATACCAACGATACCCCTGCAAATGTTCTGGGCAAAATGCTGAGCAACTTCAATAAGCGGGTGGATGAAAGCCTGCAAGATGAGCTGGCGACCCTGAACGAGCACATCAGCGAAATGATGCGCAAGAACGGACGGAGTGCCGACTATATTGCGGAGCATCAGATGACTATGGCCGATGTGATCACCGTGGCCTCCCTGATCGAAAAGGAGACTGCCAGCGCTGAAGAAGGCTACACCGTGGCTTCCGTCATCTACAACCGTCTGTTTGCCTGGGGCGCAACTCCCGCCTACCTGAACATCGACGCCGCTATTGTCTATGCTTTGGACGGCAAAACCGATCTGACTCAGGCAGACCTGCAGGTAGACAGCCCCTACAACACCTACACGAACACCGGCCTGACTCCGGGACCCATTGCCAACCCGGGCCTGAACAGCATCAAGGCTGCCTTGGAGCCCCAGGATACGGATTACTACTACTATGTACTGGATCCCAATACCGGCGTACACCACTTCTCCCGGACGCTGCAGGAGCACGAAGCTTTCCGGGCTTCCATTGGGTGATGCTATGAAAAAAATAGAACTGCTGTCCCCTGCCGGGGATATGGAACAGCTGAATATGTCTGTCCTCTACGGTGCCGATGCCGTGTTCTTGGCCGGTACCAGTTTTGGAATGCGGAGCTTTGCGGGGAATTTTTCCCCGGAAGCCCTGCCCCAGGCCGTCTGCTTTGCCCATGACCATGGGGTCAAGGTCCATGTGACGGTAAACACCATGCCCAGAAACGATGAAGTTGCCGCTCTGCCGGAATATCTGGAGCAGCTGGACGCCGCCGGGGTGGATGCCCTGATTCTGGCAGACCTGGGTGCCTTTACTCTGGCCGGGAAATATGCCCCCCGCTGCCAGCGGCACATTTCCACCCAGCAGTCCATTGCCAACTACGAATGCGCCCAGGCCTGGTTTGACCTGGGCGCCCAAAGGGTCGTTTTGGCCCGGGAGCTGAGCATGGAGGAAATAAGGACCATCCGGCAAAAGGTCTCCCCGGAGCTGGAAATTGAGACCTTCGGCCATGGGGCCATGTGCGTCAGCTATTCCGGCCGGTGTCTGCTGAGCAACTACATGACGGGCCGGGACTCCAACCGGGGAGCCTGCGCCCAGCCCTGCCGCTACCAGTATGCCCTGATGGAGGAAAAGCGGCCCGGGGAATATTTCCCGGTTTTTGAGGATGAAAAGGGCACCTACATCATGAACTCCCGGGATATGTGCATGATCGACCACCTGGACGACCTGATGAACGCCGGGGTGGATTGCATCAAACTGGAAGGAAGGGCGAAATCCGCCTACTATGCCGCCATCGTCACCGGAGCCTACCGGCACTGCATCGATGCCGTGACCCAAGGAAAATCCCTGGACCCCGTATGGCGGGACGAGGTAGAGCACATTTCTCACCGCATCTACTCCACCGGCTTCTATTACGGCCAGCCGGGGCAATACACCGCCAACTCCCGATACATCCGGGAATGGCAGATTGTGGCCATGGTAGAATCCTGCGACGAACAGGGTCTTGCCAAATGCAGCCTGCGGAACAAGTTCTGCAAGGGAGATGCTTTGGAATGCGTAGGCCCGGACAGCCGCCCATTTGCCTTCCCCGCCGGGGAGATGCAGACCCTGGAGGGGGAACCCCTGGAAGAACCCAGAACGCCTCAGATGGAGTTTTATATGCAGCTGCCCCAAAAGGTGCCTGCCTACTCCATTTTAAGAAGAAGCGTAGACCTATCCGCAAAGTAAATATAGGAGCCGCACCAGGAAAAGCCCGGTGCGGCTCCCATTCTTTAGTGCGCCCGGTGAGCGCATACAACAAAAGGATGCGCCCGGTAAAGACGCATCCTTTTTTCAACTTATCGGGCGACAAAGCCGACCTTTTTGTAGACCTTCCGCAGGGTCTTTTCGGCCACATAGGAAGCCTTTTCCGCGCCCTCCTTGTAGACCTTTTCCAGATACCCCTTGTCCTTCATGATCCGGCTGGCTTCCTCCCGGATGGGGCGCAGGGTTTCTACAACGGCTTCGCCTACGGCGGGCTTGAAGGCACCGTAGCCCTTACCGGCGAACTCATCCTCAATTTCCCGGAAGCTCTTTCCGGTAACGGCAGAGTAGATGGTCATGAGGTTCGCCACACCGGGCTTGTTCTCCTTATCGTAGCGGACGCAATTCTCCGTATCGGAGTCGGTGATGGCCCGCTTGAACTGCCGCATAATGGTCTCCGGGGTGTCCATCAGCAGGACACGGCCGGTATCCTCGTTTTCGGACTTGCTCATTTTGGCGGCGGGGTTTGTGAGGCTCATGATCCGGGCGCCAACCTTGGGGACGAAGGGCTCCGGCATTTTGAACACATCGCCATAGATGCCGTTGAACCGCCGGGCGATGGTGTGGCACAGCTCAACGTGCTGCTTCTGGTCCTCGCCCACGGGCACCAGGTCCGGCTGGTACAGCAGAATATCTGCCGCCATGAGGCTGGGATAGGAGAAGAGGCCGCCGTTGATGTTGTCGGCGTTCTTGGCGGACTTATCCTTGAACTGGGTCATGCGGCTCAGCTCACCAAACATGGAGTAGCACTGCAGCACCCAGCCCAGCTCGGCGTGCTGGTGCACATGGCTCTGGATGAACAGGGTATTTTTCTCCGGGTCCAGGCCGCAGGCGATATACTGGGCCAGCTGCTCCAGCGTCCGCCGCCGCAGGTCCGCCGGGTTCTGCCGGACGGTAATGGCGTGGAGGTCTGCCATAAAGTAGAAGCAGTCGTATTCCTCTGCCCGCTCGGCCCAATTCTTCACGGCCCCCAGGTAGCTGCCCAGGGTCAGGTCGCCGGAGGGCTTAATGCCGGAAAGCATTCTCTTTTTGGGAGTTTCCTGTATCGTTTCACTCATAAATGTTACGCTTCCTTTGCTTGTTGGTAATGATACCTTATTCTACCACAGGTTTACTTGTTACGCAAGGAGATTTTCGCTGTCATGCCCCTTTCCCTTGATTTCCTGGGGCCAATATGCTATACTCTAGGCTAGAAAACTAGAATAAAGAGGTTAGAATACTATGGACTATCAAGCATTGGCCCAATTGCTTTTTCCCGCTGTAACCACTACGCCCCAGGAGTTGGAGAAGCGGTTCCCCCAGAGAAACCTGCCGGATGGAGCTGTGGTCACCCGTATGGCCCCCTCCCCCACCGGCTTTGTGCACCTGGGCAACCTGGTGCAGGGCATGATTTCTGAGCGCATGGCCCACCGGAGCGGCGGCGTGCTGTTTCTGCGGGTTGAGGATACCGACGCCAAGCGGGAGGTTCCCGGGGCGGTAGAGGTGCTCATCAACTCCCTGAAGCACTACAACATCCACTTTGATGAGGGCGCCACCATCGACGGAGACTTTGGCGCTTACGGCCCCTACCGGCAGCGCCAGCGGGCAGACATTTACCATGTGTATGCCAAGAAACTGGTATCCGAAGGCAAGGCCTACCCCTGCTTCTGCACCGAGGAGGAGCTGACTGCCATGCGGGAAAAGCAGGAGGCTGCCAAGGAGACCACCGGTTACTACGGCCCCTATGCCGTCTGGCGTGACCGCAGCATGGAGGATATTCAGGCAGAGCTGACTGCCGGTCACCCCTGGGTGCTGCGGTTCCGCTCCGAGGGCTCTATCGAGCATCAGTTTAAATTTGACGACCTGGTCAAGGGTAAGCTGACTATTACCGAGAACAACGTGGACCATGTGCTGCTGAAATCCGACGGCATCCCCACCTATCACTTTGCCCACGCCGTAGACGATCACCTGATGCGCACCACCCATGTGGTCCGGGGCGACGAGTGGCTGTCTACCCTTCCCTTCCACATTCAGCTGTTCCAGGCTCTGGGCTTTAAGCTGCCCAAGTATGTCCACATTGGGCCGCTCATGAAGATGGACGGCACCTCCAAGCGGAAGCTCTCCAAGCGGAAGGACCCGGAGCTGGCCCTGACCTACTATAAGGCTGAGGGCTTCCCCACTGCCGCCATGCGAGAATACCTGATGACGGTTCTCAACTCTAATTTTGAGGACTGGCGCCGGGCCAATCCCGACGCACAGATTGAGGATTTCCCCTTCAGCCCCAAAAAACTGAACCCTGCAGGGTCCCTGTTTGACTATGCCAAACTGGTTGATGTATCCAAAAATGTGATTTCCCGGATGGATGCGTTGACTGTATACACCCAGCTGACCCACTGGGCCCAGGAGTTCCAGCCGGAATTTGCGGATCATCTGCTGGATGACCCGGCCTACGCAAAGGCCATTCTTGCCATTGGCCGGGGTGGAAAGAAACCCAGAAAGGATCTGGCCACCTGGAAAGATGCCAAGGATTATATGGGGTTCTTCTACGACGAATATCTGGAAGACCCGGTGTTTGACGAGAAATTCTCCAGGCAGACCGTTTCCGATGTGCTGAATCAATTTCTGGACACATTTGATATTACCGATGACGCTGCAACCTGGTTCAATAAGGTAAAAGCCATTACCGAGTCCATCGGCTTTACCACCGATATGAAAGCCTACAAGCTGAATCCGGAGGGCTATCCCGGCACCGTGGCAGACGTATCCACCTTCCTGCGGCTGGCCGTTACCGGAAAGACCAATTCCCCGGACCTGTACACCGTTATGCAGCTGCTTGGAAAGGACCGTACCGTGGCCCGGATCCAGAACGCGCTGGCATTTTTGAAAGACTAAAAATGGGGGTTTCCCGGGATTTGCCAGACTGTTTGTGAATTATATGTATATTTTTTACGGTTTGTGCAGTTCACAATTGACTTTTCCCGTCAAATTGACTATAATATAGGTATCAAGAAGTAAATTGGAGGCGATGTTATGGAAAAGAAAATTATCACTATCAGCCGTGAGTTTGGTGCCGGCGGGCGTACTGTGGGCCATATTGTGGCAGACAAGCTGGGGATTCCTTTCTATGACGGTAAACTCGTTGAGGATATTGCAAAAGAATCTGGCTTTGCGCCGAAGTTCGTAGAAGAGCACAGTGAGCACTCCCCCAGCGGCAGTGCGTTTTCCTATGCCTTTGCCCCCCAGGGGGTGCCCGGCATTATGAACGGCCTGTCCACCGCGGACTACCTGTGGAATGCCCAGTGCAACGTGATTCTGGCGCTGGCGGAGAAGGGTCCCTGCGTCATCGTAGGCCGGAACGCGGACTACATTCTGAAGGACCGTCCCGATGCCCTGCATGTATACCTGTCCGCCGATAAGGACTTCCGGGCCAAGCGCATTGTAGAGCTCTACGGCGAACGGGAGGGCAAATCCCCCGAGGCCCGCCTGAACGAAAAGGATAAGCGCCGCCGGGTGAATTATCAGCACTACACCGGCCGCTCCTGGGGCATGTCCCAGAACTACGACATCTGCCTGCGTACCAGCACCATCGGTATGGAGGAAAGTGCCAAGATCATCATCGACGCTGTAATGAAGTCCAAGGAAAAGTAAGCAGTACATAAAAGCCGCACCGGTCTTGTTTCCGGTGCGGCTTTTTGGTGCATAGAAAAACCCTCTCCGAAGAGAGGGCTCAATTTTTACACCGTTGCCGGTTCCTTTTCATCCTCGATATGGATGCTGACGCCGTTGACCTCTACGTTTTCGTCGGCGGGGATGAGGATGTATTTCACGCCGCCGATGACCCGGGTCTCGATCAGGTCGCTTCTGGTGGGGTCCACCTTGATGGATACATCCGGGGTCTTGATTTCGAAGCGCTTGGTATCGATGATGTTCTTGGGATGCAGGTCCGCTTCAAAGCCGAATGTTTCGTCGTAATCCACGCTGAACTTTGCCAGGTGCTCCTCGGACACACCGCAGGAGGCCAGAGCTTCCTTTACATCCGCCTTGGCGATCATCAGAGGTTCCGGGACCTTGGCTTCCTTGTGGAGCTCGATACGCTCGCAGAGCTGATCGTGGACGGTTTGCACCACATCCAGGTTGCAGTCCTCCCCCAGGGCGGTGGTAAGCAAAGCCTCGAAGCACTTCTTCTGCTCCTCCGCAGGCATGGGCACCGGGGTATTGAACAGGGCCTCGATGAGGGCATCCTGGCTGACCTTGGTATCGTGGGTATAGTACAGGGCGTTGTAGATATTGGTGGCCCGGTTATCAAAGGCCGGGAACAAAAAGCCCAGAGCCGGGGCGCTGACGGGCTGATTCATGGCACCATCGTGGAAAAGCTTTTCCTCCGGCACATAGTGGAGGTTGGCCTTGGTCTGCTTTACCGGGCAGATGGCGCAAATCAGGTAGGTATACACCTCTTCGGACTTATCAGAGTCGGCAAGGTCGTCCTTCCCCTTAAAGGGCACATCGTAGCTGTCGCAGCCCACAAGGATCAGGTAATTGCCCTCGATGGTCACGTTTTCGATGATCTTCTGGAAGAAGGTGTGCAGCAACTCGTCGTCCTTCAGTTTACTCTCCCGCAGGTCCATCAAAAGCTTATGCTCCGGGCTGTTTGCCACCTGGGCGGTTTTGAAGCTGATGTCGATCAGGTTCTTCCCGATAGAGCCGGACAGCACTCGCTTCAAAAGGCCAAAATACTTATCCGCCTCGTTTTCCGGCATGATGCCGGTGCTCTGGCTGTATTCGGAAATGATCTCTTTATTGTCGTTGACAAAGCAGCCATAGATTTTGGTAATATTGCTGCGGTCTCTGCGCAGATGGCGGCGAATCTCGCCGATTTCCTTATCGATCATGGTTTAACCTCGTTTCCTGTGTCAAAATACCGGGTTATTATAGCACAGGTGTTCGGAAAAATCCAGAAGAAAAATAGGAGGGGCCGCGGCCCCTCCTATTGGTTCATTTCTCTTCCGGGAGCGTATCGATTGGCAGATGCTCCAAAGGAACTTCGCGGTAAGAATTCAAAAGCGTCTCGGCTTCTTCCCGGCTCAAGTCTTTGACAATATGAATGCCGCTAAGGCTCAGGCCAAAGCAATCATTGGCAATGTCGTAGACCAGGCGATTCTGCACGATCAGGTTTCCCTGCTCTACGGTATAGAAGCAGTAGAGCTTGTAGGCCTGTCCCACCTCTTCGTAGGTCTTCAGAACGTTTTTTTCGCAGAGGGAAACCGTTCCCTGGATGCCCATGGGCTTGTCCCCCTGGGTTTGTACCGGGGCGGTCTTTCCGTCCTTCATGGTATACAGGCTCGAATTTCCGTATCCGTCCCAGAAGATACATTCCTCTACCCCGTCGCCATCCAAATCGATCAGCGCGTATTCCGTCACCGCTCCCAGAACCATCCGGAGCTTATCATAGCTGTCCTGGGCAAAGGGATCGTCCGCATCCAGAAGGGCATCATATTCTGCGTCGGCCTTTTGAAGCTGCGGCAGTACCGCATCCATATCCGGTATTTTTGTCTGGAGGGAAAAGTGAATATGTTCTGCCAGCCATTCGATGTCCCGGTCTTGCATATCCACTCGAGGGCCGTCGCCATCATTTAAGTACCAGGAAGCCGGGAAGACCGCATAGACAAAGGCATCCTCCCGGTCACAGATGAGATACCCTATGCCGTCAGAAACCACGACCAAAACAGGAACACCGTCACTTCTCGTATAAGTCCATTCCCGGGTAGAAGCCACCAGATTGACGATCTTGGTGCCCACGAAGCCCTTTTTATTGCAGTTCAGCACCAAATCGGTAGCATAGTCCCAGGAAAAGGCCGGATCGACGACATGAAAGTCCGTCCAAAGGGAATAGCTGCCGGATTCAAAAAAGCTGCAACCCCGCAGTTCAAAACTTTCGTCCGTGCCGGAAATCAGCGGCTCCTGAATGCCGAGGGCATTCCACCCCAACTCCCAATCATAATGGTAGGCTGTCGCCATTCGTCCCGCCAGCTTCAAATCGTATTTCTTCGCGATTTCGTCCAGCTTGTCCACCATCTCCTGGGAGTAGACGTCGTAGGCGTCATATTCTTCCGGTGCCTGGAATTTCCCCTGGGCGGCCATATAGATGGTGTGGTCGGTATCGTAGCCCTTGCAGAACTCATACCATTCCTTGGCCGCCATTTGCTCCGGCGTTCCCTGAATCCCCTGCAGGGACAGAACGGTTTTTGTCACCTCCACCGCCTCGTGGCGTTGGCCGTCAGCGTCGATCCAGGCGGGGGCTGTGGTTTGGTATTCATCCAGCGTTAACTTTTGGGTACTGAGGGCCACCACCGCGCAGCCCATAAAAATGACCATAGCGGTAAGAACAGCCGCGATCAGAATTGTTTTTTTGCTAAAATGCTTCATAGTCCGTTTCCTTTCCGTCTGGCCGGGATCCCTGGCGGAAAGAATTTTTTGCAGCAGCTGCACCTTCTCCCCCTCTGTCAGGGAGACGGAATCGTAGGCCTCCTGAAATTGTTTCCGTTTCATAGTGAATCACCGCCTAACATGGTTTTCAGTTGTTTTCTGGCACGGGAAAGTCTGGTACGGACCGTTGCCTGGGGATAGTGCAGATATCTTGCGATTTCCAAAGTAGAGTACCCTTCGTAGTAATAAAGATACACCGGCGTTTTGTAGCTGGGAGGCAGAGATAAAATTGCCTCCAGCACCGGGTTTTCCCGGGGCATATCGCCGGAAGCCAATTCTATGTGGCTCTCCAGGTCCTCATCCTTCCGATAGGCTCGTTTGAGCTGATCCCTGCACAGGTTTGAGGCTGTAACGATGAGCCAGGCCTTTTCGTGCCGCTGATTTTCAAAGGCTTGTCCGGCAGAAAGCAGGCGCAGAAAAGTTTCCTGTACCATATCCTCTGCCTCTGGTTTGTTTTTCATAAAGGAATAACAGACCCGATATACGGTATCGATATTCCTTGCGTAGATTTCCGTGATTTCTTTGTCCGTACGCAACAAAGAAGCCATGGTCACCACCTCCTCTCACCTTGGATACGAATGAAGGACCGGAAATGTTTCAGCTTTCTTTTCAAAAACAAATAGGCCGTTAGAAACCACCTGTCATTGCGAACAAGTGACCGAAAAATCCCCTTCCCCCTCCAAGCAGGAGGGGGAAAGGGGCTCAAAAGACCGCCGATGCAAAAAGCAGCGGCGGCCTTTTCTTACCCCCGGGTCAATCCCAGAGGCAGTTCCAGTTTTTAATAAAATACTCCACGCCGGAGTACACGGTAGTCAGGACGATGACGGCGCTGACGATGCCGCCAATGAGTTCGTTGGCGGGGAAAATCAGCCACAGGATCAGGCCCACCATGGTGCTGGCGGTCTTCACTTTTCCGCTCCAGGCGGCGGCAATGACCTTGCCCTTGGGGGCGGCCACCAGACGCAGGCCGGTAACGGCAAACTCCCGGGTGAGGACGATCATCAATGCCCAGGCGGGGAACCGGCCCCACTGGGTAAACATCGTCATGACGGCGATGGTTAGAAGCTTATCGGCCAGAGGGTCCAGGAACTTTCCGAAATCCGTTACCTGGTTGCACCGGCGTGCAATCTGGCCGTCCAGGAAGTCGCTGAGGCTGCCCAGGATAAAAATGCCCAGGCTGACCCACATCCATACGCTCCGATAACCCTCGCTCATATAGAGGGTCCACATCATCACGGGAATCAATACCACCCGAAACAGGGTAATTTTACTGGCTGTTGTCATGCTTCTACCTCCGCAACATAGCCTGTCAGGTCCCCGTCCACGGTACCGTCGATGGTGACCATAACAAAATCTCCCTCATGGAGGGGTTCTTCGGTGGCGATCCAGACCCGGCCGTCAATGTCCGGAGAATCGGCATAGGTCCGGCCGTAGAACTGTTCCTGCTCCTCGTCGAAGCCGTCTACCAGTACTTCCAGAGTCTTGCCGATCATAGAGCTGTTGTACTCGTCCATGATCTGGGATTGGATCATTTCCAGGGTCTCCGCCCGCTCCTTGGCCACTTCCTCGTCTACATGGTCCATAGTGGCAGCAGGGGTGCCCTCCTCCGGAGAGAACACGAAGGCGCCTACCCGCTCCATTTTCTCTTCCCGCAGGAACTGGCACAGCTCCTGGAACTCCTCCTCCCCTTCTCCGGGCAGGCCGGTAATCAGGCTGGTGCGGATGACAAGGCCGGGAATTCTCTCCCGGAGTTTGGCGAACAGGTCCACAATCAGCTTTTTGTCACCCCGGCGGTGCATGGCGGCCAGGATCTTGTCGTTGCAGTGTTGGATGGGAATATCCAAGTACTTGACGATCTTGGGTTCGCTGGCCAGAACATCAATGAGCTCGTCGTCAATTTCATCCGGGTAGACATAGTGGACCCGAATCCAGTGGAGGCCATCGATCTTGCACAGCTCCCGCAGAAGCTCCGGAAGCAGCCGCTTGTGCTCCGGGAAATCGGTGCCGTAGCGGCTGGTATCCTGGGCTACCACAATCAGCTCCTTGGTGCCGTTTGCTGCCAGCACCCGGGCTTCGTACAGCACATCGTCCATCTGGCGGCTGCGGTACTTGCCCCGCAGGTAGGGAATGATGCAGAAGGCGCAGCGGTTATTGCAGCCCTCGGCAATTTTGATATAGGAAAAATGCTCCGGGGTAGTCATCACCCGGCCTACCTCCTCCTCGGGGGCATCGATGGAGCCGAAGTCCACCACACTGTGGCCGGAAAGCAGCTGCTCAATGGCAGGCACGATCTTGGTATAGCTGCCGGTACCCAGAATGCCGTCAACCTCCGGCATCTCCTTGAGAATATCTCCCTGGTAGCGCTGGGACAGGCAGCCCGTTACCAGGATCTTCCCCACCTGCCCCTCCGCCTTCAGGGCGGCGGTTTGCAGAATGTAATCAATGGCCTCGCTCTTGGCGGAGTCGATAAAGCCGCAGGTATTAATGACCACCACGTCGCTGCCGGGAAGGTCAGAAAGCACCGTATGCCCGGCTTCCCGCACCCGGTACATCATCCGTTCGCAGTCCACCTGGTTCTTGGCACAGCCAAGAGAAATAAATCCGATATTTGCCATATTTAATAATCTTCCTCCGGAAATTCGTCTGTATCAAAGGATAATTGTTGTAGAGCCTGCCGGATGGCGCCGTAGCTGTGGCCCCGGCGCAAAAGAGCGTCGATGGCCTTTTTCTGTGCCTTGGGGTCTGAGGAACCGGACAGCCGGGTGCGGAGAAAGGCTAAAATCTTCTCCTCCTGGTCCGGGTAGTCCTCCAGGGCCTCCTGCCAGAGCTCCTTGGGAATCCGCTTTTCGTAGAGGACCTGCCTGGCCCGCTGGAGGCCGTAGCCCTTAGCGATGCAGGACCGGACCGCGTTTTCCGCCGCCGCCCGGTCGTCCAGAATTTTCAGGTCCTCCAGCCAGGATACCGCCTTTTGGGCATCCTTGGGGTTCTCCCCTTTCCGGACCAATCGACTTTCCAGGTCCTTTTTGGAAACGCTGGAAGCCGAGACGATCCGCACCGCCCGCATCTTGGCGGACATTTCGGCGGCGCTTTTTTGCAGGGAGGCGTATTCGCCTTCGCTCAACTCCTTACCTGGGTAGAGTCCAAAGTCTTCCACCGTCTGCCGGTACAGCCGCAAGACCGTACCATCCTCAAAGCGGACAAGGAACCTTCCGGACCGGTCCGGGGCGGTTTTTAACAGCTCAATCCTCATCCTCGTCGCTGAAATCGTCAGCCTCTACGGCTACGGGGCGCTCTGCTGCCTTGGCGGGTGCCTTGGGGACACCGCCGGAAATCTTCCAGAGGTTCTCCCGGACCTGGGCCTCCACCTGCTCGGCCAGCTCCGGCCGTTCCTGCAGGTAGGTCTTGACGCTATCCTTGCCCTGGCCGATGCGTTCGTCGCCCATACTGAACCAGCTGCCGCTCTTCTGGATGATGTCCATCTGCACCGCCAAGTCGATGAGCTCGCTCCACTTGGAGATGCCTTGGCCGTACATGATATCGAACACCGCCTCCTTAAAGGGAGGGGCTACCTTGTTCTTGACCACCTTGACCCGGGTCTTGTTGCCGATGACATTGCCGCCTTCTTTGATGGCTTCGATGCGGCGCACATCCAGACGGACGGAGGCATAGAACTTCAAAGCGTTGCCGCCGGTGGTGGTTTCCGGGTTGCCGTACATAACGCCGATCTTCATACGCAGCTGGTTGATGAAAATGACCACGCAGTTGGTCTTGTTGATGGTACCGGCCAGCTTCCGCAGGGCCTGAGACATGAGCCGGGCCTGGAGACCCACAAAGGTATCGCCCATCTCACCCTCAATTTCCTGCTTAGGTACCAGCGCAGCCACGGAGTCCACAACCACGGCGTCGATAGCGCCGGAGCGGACCAGAGCATCGGTAATTTCCAGGGCCTGCTCACCGGTATCCGGCTGGGAAACCAGCAGATTGTCGATATCCACGCCCAGAGCTGCCGCGTAAACCGGATCCAGTGCGTGCTCGGCATCCACGAAGGCCACTTCGCCGCCCCGCTTCTGGGCTTCCGCCAGAATGTGCAGGGCCAGAGTGGTCTTACCGGAGGACTCGGGGCCGTAGATTTCGATGATTCTTCCCTTGGGCACGCCGCCGATGCCCAGAGCCGCGTCCAGGGCCAGGGAGCCGGTGGGAATGGCCTCTACGTTCATTTCCGGCCGGTCCCCCAGGCGCATGACGGTGCCTTTGCCAAAGGTTTTGTCCAGCTGGGAAAGGGCGGTCTGCAAGGCCTTTTTCTTATCGGATGCAGGGGTTGGCGCTTCGTAAGGAGTCTTTTTTGTAGCCATAATTAATATTCCTTCCTGCCGTATTGAGCACATACGGCGCGTTCTCGATCGTTATAGTCCATGACACGTTCCGCGATGGTGTAGCCTGCTTGTTCCAGAATACGGCACACCGCGTCTCCCTGGCCCATACCAAATTCATAGCACAGGTATCCGCCGGGCTTTAGGAGGCCGGTATACAGGGCGGTGATGTCCCGGTAAAAGTCCAGGCCGTCTTCCCCGCCGTACAGGGCCATATGGGGCTCGAAGTCTGCCACACTTTTGGGCAGCTCCTCCATTTCCTTCCCCGTAATATAGGGGGGATTGGAAACGATCATGTCAAATTTCCCCAAAAATGCCGGGGGTTCCTTCCGGGCATCCACGGTCACGCAGCTGACCCGCCCCCCCATGTGGTTGAGCTGGATGTTCTTTTTCGCCACCGCCAGAGCTTCCCTGCTTAGGTCTGCCAGGGTGACTCGGGCATCCTTGAGGCGGCTTGCAATGGCCAGGCCGATGCAGCCGGAGCCGCAGCACAGGTCCAGAATTCTGGGATCCGGGTCCAGGAAGAGCCCGCGATGAATGGCAAGCTCTGCCACGGCGCAGGTATCGTCCCGGGGGATGAGCACATCCGGGGAGACTACCATAGGCAGGCCGTAAAAGGTCCATTCTCCCAATACATAGGGCAGAGGCTCCCCGGCCAAAAGCCGGTCTACCCCCTCCCCCACCCGGAGGCACAGGGCTTCCTCCGCCGGGGTATCCTTTTCCAAAAGGAACTGCTCCTGGGTACGGCCGGAGAAGGTGCTGACCAGCTCCCGGGCCATCTGACCGGCCAACTGGGGCTCCTCTGTCTCCATCAGCCGGTTCCGGGCATCCAGATAAAGCCGGGCAAGGGTTGTTACCACCGATCCATCCCCTCCTCTTTGGGGAGCACCGCCTTTACGGCGGCAATGCCCACCTCGATCATGGAGTCGTCGGGCTCGTTGGTGGTAAACCGCTGGAGCCACATACCGGGGGCCGTCAGGATCTTGGTAAAGCCGTTATCGTGCCGGCCTGCCCAACGGTTGATCTCGTAGGTGACCCCCACCACCAGTGGCAGAAGAGCCAGCTTAAAGAGGATCATAATAATCCGGTAGCCGATGCTCCCCCGCATAGCGCTCAAAGCCGGGACAATGCTGAGAAGCAGCGAAGAGGCAATGGAGAACAGAAGCACGGAGATGACCATCACCACCAGCAGAAAGCTGGTGCCGCAGCGGGGATGGAACCGGGTCTGCTGCCGGACATTTTCCACCGTCAGGGGCAAGCCGCACTCGTAGCAGCGGATGGTCTTGTGCTCTGCCCCGTGGTAGGAAAATACCCGGCGCATTTCCCCCATCCGGGACACGGCAATCATGTAGCCCAGGAAAATCACCATTCGGATGAGCCCCTCAATCAGGTTCAGGCCCAGCACGCTTGTAATTACCTTATCAAAAAAAGAGGCAATGGTCATAGGAAGCAGAAAGAACAGCAGCACGGACAGGCCCACGCCCATAAACACGGCAATGCTGACCAAAGCCTTTTGGAAGGCCTCGCTGCCCAATTTCTTTTCCAGCCATTTATCAAATTTGGAGGGCTCCTCCTGCATTTCCTCCGGCGCCAGATCCGCAGAGCGCATTAGGGCTTTGACGCCCACTACCTGGGCATCGAAGAAGTTAAAAATGCCCCTTATAAAAGGCCAGGTCTTCCAGGAGCCCTTTGGGGCCAGCTTCCGGTCTGTCACCTCCAGGGTAAGGCCGTCTTTGCCCCGGATAACCACGGCATCCTTTTCCGGCCCCCGCATCAGAATGCCTTCAATGAGGGCCTGGCCACCGATAGAGGTTTTGAATTTCTCTTGATTTGCCATGAATTTTCCTTCCTTACTGGGAGACCGGCAGGCTGACCGTTACCAGGGTACCGCCGCCCTCCGCATTTTCCAGAGTCAGGGTGCCGCCATGGAGCTGGACAATCTCATCGCAGACCGCCAGACCAATGCCGGTGCCCCGGGCTTTGGAGCTGCCCTTATAGAATTTCTTTTTAACCAGAGGAAGCTCGTCCTCCGGGATACCGGGGCCATAGTCCCGAATGCGGACCACCACATTGTCCTGCTCGCAGGCAATGCTGGCTTCAATCCGCTTGCCGTCCTTACCGTGCTTGGCGGCATTATCCAAAATGTTTAAAAACACCTGCCGCAAGCGCTTGGGGTCACAAGGAATCTCCGGGATGTCCTCGTCATTGTCCAGGTATTCCAGCGTGATGCCGTCTTGGGCCAGGCGGCTGCCATACATAAATACGGTATCTTCGAATTCGCTTCGCAGGTCCGTCATTTCTACGGTCAGGGTCATACGGCCATCCTGCAGGCGGGTAAAGTCCAGCAGCTCCATGACCATTTCCGTCAGGCGTTTGGCTTCACTGGAAATGATTTTCAGGCCTTGGGCGGTGTCCGGGTCCAGCGTATCGCTGGCAAGCAGAGTTTCGCTCCAGCCGTTGATAACAGTAAGGGGCGTCCGCAGCTCGTGGGAGAGCTGGGAAATGAACTCTGCCTGCATCTTTTCGTTCTGGCTGATCTTGACGGACATCTCGTTGATGGTTTCCGCCAAGTCCGCAATTTCATCGTTATATTTGGTTTTAATCTGAGCACCGTAGCTTCCGTTGGCAATGCGCTTGGCTTTCTCCGTAATCTGCTCCACAGGGGCCATCACCGATTGGATAAAAAAGCTGCTGGACAGAAGCACAATGAGCAGTGCCCCCAAGAGAACCCCCATGCTGACCAGGAAAATACCCATGATTTCTCCGTCCATGACGGAGGTGGAGGTAACAAACCGCAGAACGCCAATAATCTCCCCGCTGCTGTAGATCATGGGGGTGCTGACCGCCATAATCCGCTCGTGGGTATCCGGATCCCGGCCCACAAAGGGCTGGACACTGCGGGTGCTGAGCGCCTGCTGAATTTCCGCCGTCCTGGGAGAGGACACCGCCCAGGTGCCGTAAGAGGAAGCCACGATTTTCCCGTTCCGGTCGATAAATTGCAGCTCCAGCTCCATACTGGCCCCTTCCTCGAAGGATTGGGCATAGGTCATGCAGGATTCGTAAAAGGCATCGTAATCCTGTCCCACATAGTCCTTAAAGAACTCCGTGGCGCTTTTTGCCCTGTTTTCCAAATCCGAGCTCATGTTGTTATAGCAGTAAAAGGCATAAAATGCCGTCACCGCCGCCACGCACACAAGCCCAACGGCAATGATGATGAGGGTAATATTCATCAGCCAGCGCTTGTGCAGATTTCCTAATTTTTTAAAGCTCAGCTTCACTTACGCGCCCCACTTATACCCCAGGCCCCAAACAGTCGTAATGTAGGTGGGATTGGAGGTATCATCTTCTATTTTAATCCGCAGGCGGCGAATGTTTACATCCACAATCTTCAGCTCACCTTCGTAATCCTTCCCCCATACGGCGGAAAGAATATCCTCCCGGGACAGGGCTCTGCCGGGGTTTTGCATAAAGAGCTTTAAAATAGCGTATTCCACCTGGGTCAGCCGGATCCGTTCCCCTGCCTTTTCCAAGGTATGGTTCCTGGTGTTCATCACAAAGGGGCCCTGTGTCAGCAGTTCCGGGCTGGCGTTGCTGTCTCCGCCAATGCGGCGATAAAGGGCATCGATCCGGGCAGTCAGCTCCGCCGGGGAGAAAGGCTTGGTCACATAATCGTCGGCACCGGTCATAAGCCCTGTAACTTTATCCATTTCCTGGGTCCGGGCTGTCAGCATGATAATGCCGATTTGCTTACTGGTGGCCCGGATCCGACGGCAAACCTCAAAGCCATCAATATCCGGCAGCATAATATCCAGAATGGCCACACCGATATCCGGATTTTCCGCCAGACGCTCCAGGGCATCCATACCGGTACCAGCTTCGATGACATCATAGCCTGCCCGGCGAAGATTAATCACCACGAAGCTGCGGATATTCACTTCGTCTTCCAAGATCAATACTTTTTTCATGTTGGTTCTCTATCCTTCCTTCCCCAAGTCCATACCCATCAGGTGGAAGCTTCCGGTAAGCCCCTCCTGGGTGATTCCAAATGCGGTGCTGTTCGGCTCCAGATCCGCCGTATACAGTACCGAATCCGTCTGATACAGGATAAACCCATCCTCCGTCATCGCAGACTGCAGCCGGTCCTTCCCTGTCAGGGCATGGATGCTAAAAAGGTGCTTTGCCTGCTGGAATTCCTTGTCCCAGATGTAAAAATTCAGGTCCTGTCCGTCTCGCTCCACGGAGAAGCGCTCCGCCTGTTCGTCGGTGAGATTCAGCTGCAGATACCAGCCTCCCTCCACATTATGGAAGGTGTACATCTTGGGGATCTGCTGCCCCTGGCTGTCTACGGAATACCAATATACCAGCTGCTGGGGGTCTCCGCTGCCGCTGACATCCACACTTCGCATATCCATCAGGCTTGGAAGCTCCATAACGCCGTCTTCATCGATATCCGTCATGTAAAGGTAATAGTTCCGCAGGGCCTTCACACTGTAGGCCAACCTGCCGGTACTGTTGATGTTCAAAAAGTCCCCGTTTTTGCTGACCAGCACATCCGTAACAATGGCGCTGTCGTTGATGGTACTGGAGATGTACACCGCCGGCTCTCCGCTTTGAAGGCGGCTGATCTTTACCCGCTTAATCTGCTCCACCCGCTGAGAAAGCCGGACCTCCCTGGAGCGCTCCATGGTGCCATTCCGAAGGGTATACACCACACTGGAACCGGCGGAAACATCCGTATCCCCTTCCCGGATGACCACCAGCTCCTCGAAGCCGTCTTCATCCAGGTCCGTGGTCAGGAACTTGGAATAAAGGGTATTGATAAGCTGGCTGCTCTGGCCGTCGGCAAAGGAGTACACAGCCCAGGGATGCAATGAGGGCCGCCCGGTCATTTCCCCGGAAATCCTCCAGGTGCAGCTCCGGCCGCAGGGAGT
>CAKTHQ010000008.1 GCA_934565415.1 uncultured Oscillospiraceae bacterium | reverse complement strand
ATCGCACGGGACGAAGTTGGTGGGATAATAGTCGATGTTCAGTCCAGCCGGGTATAGCAGGCTGCACATGGCCTGCATCTGTGCAAGCCAGTCGGATTCCATCCGTCCCGCTTTGAGTAGCTCCGCCACCGTTTGCCCGGCGATATACTCCTTCAAAATGCGATCCTGCGGGGCATCCACCGCCAGAAGTCGGGGCATTGGGATGTCCAGCTTCCGCAGCGTTTCATAGTCCCGCAATTCGGATTGCAGCTTGTCACCGAAGGTGTAGTATTCACAAGGTTCATGGTGGATCTGTTTCAGGACATATTGGGCCGTTCCGTCCGTCACAAGATAAGAGTAGCCGCCTTTTCCTTTCCCAAGGAGCTTGATGACGGTGTATTCGGAATCGTTTACTGTCATCTTGGGAGCATTGTTCTGCTTCAGCTGCTTCGGGGTAGTATAAAGCCGGTCAATATGTTCAATCAGCAATTCATTCTGGCGCATCGCATGGTTCTCCTGTGAATTAAAATCTATCATTTGTGAGTCCCAACTGATTTTTCGGTAGAGTTCTTGTAAGAATCAAGGTGTAGGCAACTGTAACGACAATCAAAATGCCGAGATGGAGCAGTTGCATTTCCGTGGTAAGGTTCGAATCATTCGCAAAAGTGCCGAGCGTGTTGATGGCGGAATGGACGAGGATGCAGGGAAGCAAGCTGCCGCCGCGATAAAAGATCGTGACCAGCAGGAAGCCCACCGCGATGGCAAAAACGATCTGGCACAGGTTGTTGAGCAGATTCATACCGCTGCCGTTGAACAGGTTGATGATATGTCCAATGCCGAATGTCACACTGGAAATGATAATGGCCGATTTCACATTATCTTTTGCAATGGCTGTGAACAGCAAGCCACGGAAGATCACTTCCTCCAGGAACCCGACGCAGAGCATACACGCGACCCGGAGGGCTGTTTCAGCCGGTGAATAATTGATGGCGAAGCCGTTCCAGAGGTTCCCCAATGCCAGGACGATCAGCGGCACATAGTAGAGAAATCGCCGTGCGGGAACGGGTGATTTGCAAAGACCATACCGTTTCAGCAGGTTATTCTTTCGGACAAAGCTGAACAGAACAATCGCCTGCAAGATGCAAAACGCGGCGCTTGCAGAGTATTCGACGCCAATTGCCTTATTAAGCGGATTCGCCAGCGATTGCAGAACGCAGTAAACCACGATCCACACGATCGCAAAGGTCAGCTCGTTTTTCTCATATAGCTTTTTCATGTCGTTTCCTCCCGTGCTACTTTCTCGGTTCTACAATCACGCGCCGTACCGTTCAATCGTCCCAGCCTCCCTCACAGACCACATACCGGCAGACCGCACGGTAAGTAACCGCAAAATACAGCGCATAGATTCCAAGCATCACCGCTCCGATCACCGCCGCTATGATCCATGCCAGATATCTGCATTGTTCCTGTACCTGATCTCCCAGCAAAGTGATTGCTTTATGGGGACATAAGCTGATGCAGCGGTAACACATCGTATTTAGACAAAACACACTTTTTCCGTTCCACAGACAGCGGTTTTTTCTGATAAAGTCACGCACCATAAAGGGGGCATTGGAGAATTGCGTGGGATAACCCAAGATGATTGTGCTTTGCTTCTCCAGCGTTTCGGTAACGTGTGGAGCTTCCAGCGGAATACACTCTGCCGCAGCGTCCAGCAGGCTTACCAGCTTTTCAACGCAGTGCTTCGTGTTTCCGGTTCCACTCAGATATATCCCTATCATTTATGCTTCTTCTCCCTGTAAATCCCAATATCGGCTTGTGGTTCAGTCGGTCAATTTCCATTCCCCTAAAACAATAGACGCAGTACAAACCGATCATCTCGGATTGCACTGCGTCTAAGCGTCTGGCATTTTGATTTCTTCAATTTTTCCATCCTTGAAACGAATCACGCAGGTGTATTTGCACTTCGGGCAGAATAGCGGAAAATCCTCCAACACCGTATGTGGCCGTATCTGTGTCCTTGTTTTGCCGCCGCATCTGGGGCAAAGAAGCCAATCTAATTTCGGTTTCAGAGTTTCGTTCATTTGTGGAACTTCTCCTTGCTTATCGGCCAATGCGCATACAGAACCTCCGCATATCTTTTTCATGCCATTTCCTCCTGCGCTG
The DNA here is from genome assembly GCA_934565415.1 of uncultured Oscillospiraceae bacterium. Taxonomy (GTDB): domain Bacteria; phylum Bacillota; class Clostridia; order Oscillospirales; family Oscillospiraceae; genus Faecousia. The sequence continues at coordinate 69,279 of CAKTHQ010000008.1, read as the reverse complement.
CCAATATTGCGCCTCTGTATGCCCGCTCCAAATGGGAATTGATCGTGTCCTCATCATATTTCAACGAATTGTTGGCGATCATGCTTGCATACCCGTGAGCAAACAGAAACACCGTGATAAAAACCGTTTTCGTCTGCTCTATGCCGATTCCCAAGGCTCTCTGCATCGCTGAAAGAACGGGGGTAAGTTCCTCTGCATCGATCAGTTCAAGCAAAGTCTTTCCGTTAAAATAATCCGACTGAAAAAGGAAACGGAACAAGTGGGGTTCTTCGATGGCAAAGCGGATATAGTTCATTCCGATTCCAAGAGCAGCGCCCTTGGGCGTTTTTTTCATATTCATCAGATATTCCGAATGATAAAGGTCTGCCTTCGCATAGACTGTCCTTTTCAGTTCTTCCATCGTCGCAAAATGATACATGACGGGCTGTGTCGAGCAATGCAGCCTTTCCGATACAGTCCTTGCGTTGATGTTTTCCATTCCCGCTTCGCGGGCAATTGCGAAGGCCGCATCAACGATCATCTCTTTTGTGACTTTTGCTTTGGCGGGCATATTCGCACCTCCACATGTATAATTTACGTTATGCATAATGTAAATTATACATCGGCAAGTAGAGCTTGTCAATCCGTCCGAAGCAAAATTTTCAGCTACTGCCTTTGGGCGTATGATAAAAAGCGGCAGCTCTGAAAATCAAAGCCGCCGTTTCATACATAGATATGTGCATGAGCGCAGATAAACTGAAATGATGTGCCGTAGAAAAGAAAAAGAGGACCGATAATCTGTGTCGCCTGTTGGCTTGCAGATTATCGGCTCTGCGTCTATGCGCCCGGCTCTTTGAGAGCTGTTATTTTCAGCGTCGATTATAGTTTCCTGTTTGCATTTTTGGCAGAAAAGCGGATAATTTTTCAAAACTGTATCATATCGAATTTTGCTTCGGGTTTTTCCGCCGCAAATAGGGCAGTATATCCACTCTGTGTTTTCTTCTCTCAGTTTGTTTTACATGGATTATTTACCTTCTGTTGTGCTTTACCCTTGCGGATCGCTGGCCGCACACAGAGAAAGGCGATCAGCAGTCCGAGCGAGATCCATGGCGCGGCCGCACGCAAAAAAGACAGAACATTTTCCATCATGATTGTTTTTCCCTCTTCTGTGAATGTGATTTCTACCGCATTCCATTGTTCTTTCGTTTCTGTTTTGGTAATGGTAATTCATTGTACATTGCCTCAAACAGCTCTGTAAGAAACTCCTTGCTGTCAACTTCATCTACCAGCAGCATTTCTTTCGCTCCCTCATACGGAAGCTCATAAATTGCCGCAGGCATAAGCTCCAAAGCAGAACTTGTTTTCTTTACAAGCAACCGATCATCATAGATCCCGCCGACGATTTTACCGCGATAATAGAGAATATACTCTCCCATCATAGCCCGGTAAGAAATATCGTCCAAATCGGATAACTGTTCCAAAATGAAATGAAGATACTCTTTGCTGGATGCCATTTTTCCCTCCAGTTCAGAACAGCTGCTCCGGCAGCTTCTGCTTTTCCTTCTTCGGAAAAGTTGCTTCAAACCGTTCAAAACCGTCCGGGTCTTTCTCACAGACAAAATACCCCTCCGGGTCTTTGTAGGTGCCTGAAATGCCGTTCAAAAAGCCGGGAGTCAGCTCCTTGATGATGAGGTAGTCCGCCTCCGGGTCGTCGGCATACCGCACGCCCTTGGTTTTGGCCGGAACAAAGCCGGACTTGCCGTAAAACAGGATATTGCCGGTGATGGCAAGTGCTCCTGCACCCATTTCCTTCGCTTTTTCCATGGAATAGTCGAGCAGCTTCTTTCCGTAGCCCTTCCGCTTGTATGCGGGCGCAATGCCGATGGGGCCGAAGGTCATGATCGGCACCTTTCTTCCGTCGTCGCAGTTGATTTCCGATCGCACATAGATGACCTGCCCGATCAGCTCACCGTCCAGCTCCATGACGAAGTCCAACTCCGGCACGAAAGCTGGGTCATCCCGATAGCAGTGCAGCACATAGTGCTCCATGCAGCCGGGGCGGTAGACATTCCAGAAGGCCTCGCGGGTCAGGTTTTCAACATTGCGATAGTCATCTTTGGTTTCCAAACGAATGGTGATCTTCTTTTCTGACATGGTGTTTCTCCTTATCTCTTGTCAATAATTTTGTCAATCAGCCCATAAGCAAGGGCCTCCTGCGCCGATATGTAGTTGTCGCGCTCCGTATCGGCGGCAACTTGTGCAAAGGATCTGCCTGTATTCTCGGAAAGAATGCGGGTCAGCCGCTGTTTGGTTTTCTGCATCTGCTCGGTCACGATCTGAATATCATTGTCTGGGTCTTGTGCTTCCAGAAACAGCATCTGCGCGACGATGGAACTGGCGGATGCGTCCGTAACTTCCTCGCCGAGAAAAACAATTCGGTTGGAGAGGAGCCGGGAAAAAATGTCGTAGCTACGTTCGCCGCGGCTGGTTTGTTCGATCACATAGGGAATGATGCTCATATAGGTTTACTCTTTTCCACACTTGGAACATAACATCTTTCATTCCTCCAATTTTAATTTTGCGTATGGTACCAGTTCAGCACGGCGTTCAGATTTTCAGCTTTGACCCGCTCACCGCCGTGGAGCATCATGTCCAGCATATCGTCTTCCGCAGGTGTGCGGTCTTTCTTCGCGGCAAGGCTTTTGCCTGCAGCCTTGACCATGATTTCCATCATGAGTCGATACACGCCGTGCAGCTTTTTGACATTGAAATTTCCTTGCAGGGTGAACAGCGGAATCGCGGCGGGGACAGCCGACTTTTTCCGCACGCTTTCCGTTTGTGTCCCGGGCTGTCCCATGCCAACGGCGCAAACCGCTCTGATACGATATAGCTTGGCAGCGTTAGCGAAACCTTTCACAGAGCCTGCCGTGATCCAGCCGAGGTAAATGATCTCCGATCCGTTCGGGATCACTTTCTTTGCTTCGGTAAGTGAATACGCAGGAAACCCGGTTTCCTGTGCCAGCAGCTTGGCATACTGCTCGGTGCTTCCGGTATTTGTTGTGTAAATAATGGCATCCATAAGAATTCTCTTTTCAAAAAAATAAGACGCAGTACACGACCGGGTTTCCGGTCAGCACTGCGTCTTAGCGTCTGGCTGCTTGGTTTCCATGATAAAATGCTTGACATTGATGATGCTTTCGTGCTTGCATTTGGGGCAAAACAGCGGAAATGCTTTCAGTTCCGTTTCCGGCAAGAGCTGTAAGCGTGTTTTCGCTCCGCATACAGGGCACAATACCCATTGCCTTTCTACAACAACTTTTTTCATGTAGATATTCCTGTCTTTCTGTAGTCGGATTCGACTTTGGCAATAAAGCGGTCAATGTGAGCGCTCAACATCGGCGCAATACTGTCTTTGTCGCTTGCTCCGTCGTAAACGCTGTAAAGCAGGAACATCGGGCCGTAAAATTCCAGTGCCAACTGCATAGCGGCGTCATCTGAGTCCGTCAGCTTTCGGAAAATTGCCGCCATATATTCGGTGGGACCGGTCGCCAGATAATCGTGATAAAGCTGTGCGAGCTTTGGATCACGGTATTGCTCCAGTGTCAACATTTTCCGAAAATTTGAAGAAAAATGCTCTTTTGTCCAATGATCAAACTGCGCCATAGCGTAAGCGCTGATCTTTTGAATCGGGGTACTCATATACGCCTCTGCAAAACCGTCCGGCTCTGTTTCCGGCATTTCGTATTCTTCGGCGCGTTCATAGTCCATTTTATTCATCCGCTCCACGATGCTGTCCAGTATTTCCTGCTTGCCAGTGTAGTGCTTGTATAAAGCACCCTTGGTAATTCCCAACTGCTTTGCAATATCGCTCATAGATGTACCCAAGTACCCACTCTGTGCAAATAGCTCGAGCGCAACATCAATGATTCGCTCCTTTGTATCTCCTGCCATAATTTCACTCCTTAAGTCGCTGTAACCGTTCGGTCACTGCCATTATAGCAACCGGTCGGTTACCTGTCAAGAGGGATTTGGAAATATCCTGATCAGCGAAATGATTGGATGGACACTGTCAGATGCGCCGCGCCGAAAATCATCATCAAAATTACGGCAGGAATATTGTGTAGCCAAACGGCAGCGCACAAAAAGTACAACACAGGGAACACCGCCAACGGCATCGGCACAAAGAGAAACGGACGGTTTAGAAGCGCAATATCTCGCCCACCTGCGAAGTAGCGAATCCATACGATGTAGTACAAAAGCAGAAAAAAGGCAGCAAGGCAAAGCCATGCACTTCGGAAATGGAACGGTTTCCGGCTGATCAAAAGCGTAATGGTGAGTAAGTAAGCAAAGCGGCTGATTTGCTCGACCACCTCAATCCAACGTGTCACCGCCGCAGTCTGTTCTACTTTTCCGCTTGGAGGAAAGATGGCATAGGCGATATTGATCAGCATGGGCAGCGTAAAAACCACAAGTCCGCTCCATGAAAAAGATATCTTCAAATTCATAAAACAATACCTGCTTTCGCGGCAAAGTCTGGCAGCTTTGTGGGCTTTCCGTAAATGGAAACCAGTGCGCGGAACTCCCGGCGGAACGCTTCACGAAGCTCTGTTTCTGTCAGTTGCAAGAGATTTTGATTTTTAAAGGTACACTATTTCGGACTTTGAAGTTTTAAGTCCTAAATTTGTTAACCTTTCACAAAAGACATTTGTCCACGAGAGAAATAATTGGCGGTTCCCCGTATTGACTTTTCCCGGGAAGGGCAGGTATAATAGGGCCCATACAAAGATTCCCCCAGGGGAATGAATAAAGGACAAAGCAAGGACGCTTTGACTGTAGCAACAGTCAGAGCGTCCTTTTTTGAGGTGATATGTTGTGAGTGAAATGATCCGGCTTGAAAAAGTCAATAAAATGTTCGGTGATCTCCATGTACTGAAGGATGTGGATCTGACCGTGGCGGAGGGGGAGAAACTGGTGATCATCGGCCCTTCCGGCAGCGGAAAGTCTACCACCGTGCGCTGCATGAATTACCTGGAGGAGCCCACCAGCGGCAAGGTGTTTATTGCCGGACAGGAGATGACCCACAAAAACAAACGGCAGCTGGTCCGGGACAATATGAGTATGGTTTTCCAGCAGTTTAACCTGTATCCCCATATGACGGTCTTGAAAAATCTGACCTTAGCCCCCATGAAGCTGCACCATAAGTCCCGGGAAGAGGCGGAGGCGTTGGCTTACCACTACCTGGATGTGGTTGGGCTAAGGGATAAGGCGCAGGTTTATCCGGCAACGCTTTCCGGCGGCCAACAGCAGCGGATTGCCATAGCCCGGGCGCTGTGCTGCCAATCCCGAATCATCCTGTTTGACGAGCCTACCAGCGCTCTGGACCCGGAAACCATTCAGGAGGTGCTGGATGTCATGACAAAGCTGGCCTCGGAAAACATTACAATGGTGGTTGTCACCCATGAAATGGGCTTTGCCCGGAAGGTTGCGGACCGCATCGTTTTTATGGCGGATGGACAGATCATCGAAGAGGGTACCCCGGAGCATTTCTTTGAAAACGCTCAAAATCCCAGAGTCCGGCAATTCCTGGGGAAAATCCTGAAGCACTAGAATATTCCGGCCAAAGGGCCTGGGATAGATATTCCATGAGGAGGAAACGAAAATGAAAAAATGGACCAAACTTCTTGCAGGTACACTTGCTGCACTGACCCTGATGGGCCTGACCGCCTGCGGCGCCGCCGCACCTGCCGAAACCACCGCTGCCGCCGCCGATGCATCGCCTGCGGGCACCACGGCAGTCGAGGGGCTGGATGCTGATGTACAGGCAATCGTAGACCGTGGGGTTCTTCGGGTTGGCGTTAAAAATGCCGTAATTGGCTTTGGTTATCAGGACCCTATTACCGGGGAATATTCCGGCATGGAAATTGACATTGCCAAGGCCCTGGCCGACCAGCTGGGCGTGGATGTGGAATTTACCACTGTTACCGCAGCAACCCGCACCGAACTGCTGGATTCCGGAGACATTGACTGCGTGCTGGCAACCTTTACCATAACCGACGAGCGGAAGCAGAGCTGGGACTTTACTACGCCCTACTATACGGACCATGTCACTGTCCTTGTGGAGGATGCCTCCGGGATCAAAACTCTGGCGGATCTGAAGGGTAAGCTGGTTGGCGTGTCCTCCGGATCCACCTCCGCCCGGGCGCTTACCGCGGCGATGATTGATGCGGGGGTTCTGGACGGCACCGGTTTTGATAAGGACACCTTCGACCCTGCTACCTGGAAAGACGGTATCTCCTTCCAGCAGTTTGATGATTACCCCGGCATCTCCACCGCCCTGGCTGCCGGACAGGTGGATGCATTCTGTGTGGATAAATCCATCCTGGCTGTCTACAAGACCGAGGGACGCAGCTATATTGCGGATGAATTTGCGCCCCAGGAATACGGCATTGCCACCAAGAAAGGCAGCGGCTTCAGCACCTACTGTGAGGACTTTATTCAGAGCAAGCTGGCCGACGGTACCATCGACGGCTGGATTGCGGAGTACAACCTGGGCTGATTTTTCCGTGGGACTGTTGCAAAATCCGTTTTTTGCAACAGTCCCGGTTTCCGGAAATGTTGAGAAGCGCCCCCGCAGGTACGGAGGATTTTCTCAATGTTCCCATCGAATGGAGGTTATAGAATGGATGAACTATTTTCCCCGGCGGCCTGGCAAAAGCTGTGGACTTATCGGGCGACATTCCTGACAGGCTTTGGAAATACCCTGCGCACTGCCGCGGCGGCGCTGCTTCTGGCGCTGTTTCTGGGTTTCGTTTTCGGGCTGATGGCATCTTCCGGGAAAAAACTGCTCCGGGCGGCGGCCAGAGTGTATGTGGAATGCATTCAGAATACCCCCGTTGTATTGCAAATGTGCTTTTTGTACTATGTACTGGCGTTTTCCGGGATTAAGACGGATATCATCGCCACAGGCATTGTTTCCCTGGGGGTTTACACAGGGGCTTATATGGCTGAGGTTGTCCGGGCTGGCATTGCGGCCATTTCCAGGGGCCAGTTTGAAGCGGCCCAAAGCCAGGGCTTCGGCTATTTTTCTACTATGCAGCGAATTATCCTGCCCCAGAGCATCAAGATTATTCTGCCGCCGATGGTCAACCAGATGGTCAATCTCATCAAAAATACCAGCTGCCTGTACATTGTTGGCGGTGCGGATTTGATTAGCCTGACCTACAGCTTTGTTACCGGCGCCAGTACCGGCGGCGCCTATGCGCCGGCCTATGTGCTCTGCGGTTTGCTGTTTTTCTGTATTTGTTACCCGCTGAGCCATTTGGCAACCCGCTGGGAAACTGTGCTGAAGCGCCGGGAGTCCCAGCAGCATCTGAAGGAGGCGGCATAAATGAACTGGAGGGCAAGCTTTTCCATTCTGGGGTATCCCGGGGTGCTTTCTTACATCGGCAAGGGGGTTGCGTTTACCCTGGTTTTATCGGTTTTGGCTGTGGTAATCAGCATTGTTCTCGGCAGTATTTTGGCGCTGCTCCGGAATTATTGCCATGGGAAAAGCCGGATTTTCGGCTGGATTTCGGCGGTGTACATCGAGATTTTTCGAAATACCCCCCTGCTCCTGTGGATTTTTATCTGCCTGGTGGCCTGTCCCTGTCCCCGGTTTTTTGCCAGAAAGATGTGGGGGCTTACCAGTGTGGAGATGAAGATTCTGTTCCGGGCTGTGGTTGCTTTGGTGCTGTTTGAATCCTCCATCATTGCCGAGATCATTCGGGGCGGCCTGAATGCCATTCCCAAAGGGCAATTTGAGGCAGCCCATTCCCAGGGATTCTCCACGGTACAGACTATGCGCTGCATCATCCTGCCCCAGGCCTATCGGGCCGTTGTGCCTACCCTGCTGAGTCAGGTTATTTCCACCATTAAGGATTCCAGCTATCTGGCAAACCTGGCCTGCATTGAGCTTATGAGCCGGGTCCGGAAAATTCTTGCTACCTCCAATATGTTCAACGGCGTGGGGCGGCAGATGGTTTCCGATGTATTTGTTCTGTTCGGCCTGGCCTTTGTAATTTATTTTGTCATCAATTTTGCGCTGTCCTGCACCGTGCGGAAAATGCAGAAGCGCAAGCCCAAAAAACAGGAGGCCGCCGCATGAAACATTTTGTGATTACGCTTACCCGCCAGTTTGCCAGCAACGGGCGCCCCATTGCCCAGGCCATGAGTCGGGAGCTGGGCATTGAATTCTACGATCGGGACATTGTAGAGGCCACTGCCGCCCGCCTGGGCCTTTCCGTCCGGGAAGTCAGTGATTCCGAGGATACCCACAGCTCCAGCTTCTTCCGCAGCCTTTATCCCCTGGGTACCGGTGCACTCAGTGTGCAGGACGAACTGTTTCAAACCCAGTCCAACATTATCCGGGATCTGGCCCAGAGGGAGAGCTGCATTATTGTGGGCCGGTGTGCCGATGCCGTCCTGCGGGACCGGACCGATACCCTGAACATCCGGGTTTATGCGCCCTATGAATACAGGCTCCGGGTCTGTTTGGAACAATTGGAGATGGACGAGCGAACGGCCCGGAAAATGATTGACCGGATCGACAAAAGCCGGGAGCAATACCACCGGGAATACGGCGGCTGCGGGCCGGACGATTACAGCCACATCCTTTTAAATGCGGCCCGCTTCACCGTTCCACAGGCAGCGGAGCTCCTGTGCGGTGTCGCCCGTCAGCATTTCGGATTGTAGTATTACCGGAATCTTCCACGGATTTCGGGAAGTAAAATTTCCGGAAGAGGATCAAAAGCAGCCGCCGTTCAATTTTATATTTTATTTCGATTAGAAAACCCAAAACGGCCCCACTGCAGTGTCAATTTCCCCGGCAGCATTGGAAATGTCCTGGCGCATATCCAAGTGACAGAAAGTATGTTTTCTAAGGAATACCAAAAGCACCTGCTTCTACCATTGCGGAGCAGGTGTTTTTGCTGCTGTTCCTCCGATTCTCCTGCCGGTAGAGACGAAAGTTTTGGCGGGAGGTTGCAAGAAAGCAAAATGGGTGGTATACTTTGTGGAAACGAACGGACGAATGCGGAAGGAATAGGAGAAGAAGACCATGCAATTATCTGCAAAGACGGTGCGGGAGCAGCTGGCGCATATGAAGCCCATGCTGGTAAACTGCTCGCTGGAAGCCAGCCGGAAAGGGCAAAATGCCGTGGGAGAGATTATGCGAGGGACCCGGCACGGTCATGTGCGGGTGAAAAAACATGATTTTCCCAACTTTCACGGTGCCTGGGTGCTGCCCCAGGATCCCAGGCGGGACGGAGCAATCCTTTATCTCCATGGCGGCGGCTATACCTGCGGGGGACTGGAGTATGCTCTGGGCTTTGGGGCGGTGCTGGCGGATGAATGCGGGGCCAAGGTGTTTGTTGCCGCCTACCGCCTGGCACCGGAGAACAGGTTCCCGGCGGCGGTAGAAGATGCGGAGGCAAGCTACCGGTACCTTTTGAAAAAGGGCTACGACCCTAAAAAAATTACCCTCTGCGGAGAAAGCGCCGGCGGCGGCCTGTGCTTCTGCCTGTGCCAGTTTTTGCGGCAGGAGGGGCTTCCGCTTCCCGGGAGCATTATTGCCATTTCTCCCTGGACGGACCTGACCCTGTCCGGAGAAAGCTTTGAGCGGAACCTGGAACGGGATGTGTCCCTTTCCAAAGAGCAGCTGGCCTTTTATGCCGAATGCTACACCGATACGCCGGAAAATCCCCTGGTATCGCCCCTGTTTGGGGATTTAACCGGAATGCCCCCTACGCTTTTGTTTGCGGGCGGGGACGAAATCCTGTGCAGCGACTCTGAGGACCTCTATAAAAAGCTGAAGGAATCGGGCTGCAATGTGCAGCTTTTTGTCCGGCCGGAGCGGTGGCACGCCTATGTGCTCTACGGTCTGGCGGAGGACCGGGAGGACTGGAGGAAGATCAACCTTTTCCTGACACGCTATCTCTCCCCGGAGCGGAAGCTGCGGTGGATGCGGCTGGACAACGCGGCAAAAATCTATCCGGCGGCGCTGCGAAAAAGCTGGAGCAACGTATTTCGCCTTTCCGTAACGCTGACGGAAAAAATTGACATAGGAGTTTTGCAATCGGCCCTGGATGTAACGGTGCGCCGGTTCCCGTCCATGTGTGTCCGGCTGCGGAGGGGGCTTTTTTGGTACTATTTGCAGCAGCTGAGTGCTGCCCCTAAGGTCCGGGAGGAGAGCAGCTATCCTGTTACCCGCATGAGCCGCCGGGAAATCAGCAGCTGTGCCTTTCGGGTCGTCGCCTATGAAAACCGCATTGCCGTGGAGTTTTTCCATGCGGTGACCGACGGAAACGGAGGCCTGGTCTTCTTAAAATCCCTGACGGCGGAATACTTGCAGCAGAAGTACGGCACATCCATTCCGGCAACGGATGGGGTACTGGGCCGCCTGGAGGCTCCCCGGGAGGAGGAGCTGGAGGACAGCTTCCAGAAATATGCGGGAAACGTGAACGCCAGCCGCCGGGAGAACAACGCCTGGCGGCCCCAGGGCACCCCGGAAACCGACGGATTCTTGAATGTGACCTGCTTCCGTTTTTCCACAAAAGAGGTGCTGGAAAAGGCCCACGGCTACGGGGTCAGCCTGACGGCCTTCTTGTGCGCGGCGCTGATGATGGCTCTGCAGGATATGCAGCAGGAGCAGGTACCCGGTTTGCGGCGGCAAAAGCTCATCCGGGTGCAGGTGCCGGTGAACCTGCGGTCCCTGTTTCCAAGCAAAACCCTGCGAAACTTTGCCCTGTATACCACCCCGGAAATTGATCCCCGGCTGGGCCGTTACGATATGGGGGAAATCTGCAAGGCGGTGCACCATCGGCTGGGGCTGGATGTAACCCCGAAAATTATGAGTAGCCGCATTGCGGTGAATGTCAGCAGCGAAAGAAGTATGCTGGTACGGGTGATGCCCTTGTTTTTAAAGAACATGGTTATGCGGACGGTGTTCAACGCAGTGGGGGAAAAGAAATGCTGCCTGTGTTTGTCCAACCTGGGACAGGTGCGGCTGCCGGAGGAAATGAAGCCCTATGTTACGCGGTTTGACTTTATCCTCAGCGCCCAGGCTACGGCCCCCCAGAACTGTGCCGCCATCTCCTATGGGGAAAACCTGTATGTAAACTTTACCCGCAATATCCGGGAGCCGGAGCTGGAGGCCCATTTCTTCCGGGTATTGCGGGACTTAGGCCTGGGCGCGGAGGTCCAGAGCAACAGCAGAGAGTGAGGTAAAAACGATGTATTGTATCAACTGCGGCGTCAAGCTGGCGGACGGAGAAAAGCGGTGCCCCTTATGCGGGACGGTGCCCTTCCATCCGGATATTCCCAGACCGGAGGGAACGCCTCTGTACCCGGAGGACCGGTACCCCAACATGAAGGTGGAGAAAAAGGCCGCCCTGGGCGTGGTGACCATTCTGCTGCTGGTGCCCATCCTTGTAACGCTGATTTGTGACCTGAGCCTTCACCGTCGGGTGACATGGTCCGGTTATGCGGTGGGGGGCATTGCGCTGCTGTATATTGCGGCGGTGCTGCCCCAATGGTTCCAGCATCCCAATCCCGTGGTGTTTGTGCCGGCCACCTTTGTGGCGGCGGGACTGTATGTGCTGTATATCGATCTGGCCCTGCACGGCGGCTGGTTTCTGAGCTTTGCCTTCCCGGTGGTGGGCTTTTTGGGAATTCTCGTTACGGCGGTGGTGGTCCTGGCCCGGTACACCCGGGGAAAGCTTTTGTATATCTACGGCGGGGCGCTGATTGCCGTCGGGGCCTTCTTGCCGCTGATGGAATACCTGATGACCGTTACCTTCCGGCTGCCCAGGTTCTACGGCTGGTCCTGGTATCCGTTGGTTGCCCTGGTACTGATGGGCGGGGCGCTGATCTTTTTGGCTATTTGCCGCCCGGCCAAGGAAAGCATTGAGCGAAGAACCTTTTTATAATCACATATTTACCACATTCCGTGGCTTCCCCTCCAGGAAGCCGCGGATATTTTCTATCACGGTGTTCAGCAGCCGCTGGCGGCTTTCGATGGGGGCCCAGGCAATGTGGGGGGTAAGAATGCAGTTCTTGCAGGAAAGCAGGGGACTGTTTTCCGGAATAGGCTCCCGGCTGACCACATCCAGGGCGGCGCCCCGCAGCTTGCCGGAGTTCAGGGCCTGGGCCAGTGCGGCTTCCTCTACCAGGGGACCCCGGGCGGTGTTGAGGAGCATAGCCCCATCCTTCATCTTTGCAATGGCGGCGGCGTTTATGATCCGTTCCGTTTCCGGGAACAGGGGGCAGTGGAGGGATATAACATCGGATTTTGCGAGCAGGGTATCCAGGTCCACATAGGTGCCGATTTTTTTGCCTTCCTCGCTTTGGCTCCGGTTGCAGGCCAAAACCTCCATGCCGAAGGCCCGGGCCAATTTCCCAACGGCCTGGCCGATTCGTCCGAACCCGATGATGCCGATGGTCTTCCCGGCCAGCTCCATCTGGGGGGTCAGCCAGTAGCAGAAGCAGCCGGACCGGCTCCAGCCTCCGGCATGGACATCCTGGCTGTGGAGCCCCACATGGTGGCACAGCTCCAGCAGGAGGGCCATGGTAAACTGGGCCACGGCGTCGGTGCCGTAGCTGGGAACATTGGTGACGGGGATGCCCCGTTTGGCGCAGGCGGCGCAGTCCACTACGTTGTAGCCGGTGGCCTGGACGCAAATGAGCCGAATACCGGGGCAGGCGGACAAAAGGCGCTCCGTAATGGGCACCTTGTTGACAAGGACAATTTCGCTGTTCCCAATCCGGGCAATGGCCTCCGTCTCGGAATCCGTGCGGTCGTAAATTGCAACTTCTCCAAACTGGTCCAGAGGGGCGTAGGACAGGTCCCCGGGGTTCAGAGCATAGCCGTCCAAAACGACGATTTTCATAATGTAACTCCTTTCAGATGCGGTGATGGTCAAAAAAGATCCAGCATACTGTCCAGGTAGATGGCCTCCCGGACATGAATCTGGTATTCCGGCTTTGTCATATAATACAGCAGAAACTCCAGAATGAGAGCGCTGCCCAGGCCCCGGCCTTCGATTTTGAAATGGGAAAAACCCAGGGGCTGATAGGTGCGCCGAATATCCGCAATGCCAATAAAGCCGGGATTTTCCATGGCTTTGGAAAACCGATAGCCCTCTTGGCCTCCTGAGGCGGTGCAGATATGATCTTCGCAGGGCTCCCCCAAATTCTTCCGGCTGACATTTTCGTAGCATTTCCTTCGATCCCGGCAGCCGAAAGAACAGCATTCATTGCACAGAAGCTCTGTCTTCTCCCTTTGGGGGCCGGATAAGGTCTTCCATTTGTCAAAGGCCTTGTTCAGCCGAAAGTCCGGGACGACATATCGGAATTCCGGGCGGTCCAGTTCTTGCGTAAGGGCGCCAAAGTCCGTAAGTACCTTGGTGGTGGAGGAAACAAAATAGAAATTGGGATAGGTTTCCTGCAGATATTTCAGCAGAAGCTCCGAGTGGACGATGATGCCGTTTCCGGGTTCCCGGCTGAAAAGCCTGCACAGCCGGTTGCAGTTAGGGTCCAAAAGGTGCGCTTCCCGCAGCAGGGAATTGCTGAAGGTGAGCCGGGCGGAAATGCCGTATTCCCCGGTCAGAGCCAGGGCTTCCCGGGAACGGTTTTCCCCAAAGCCTACCCGGCCCCCGCCCCACAGGCAGTCCGCCGGGGCGCCGTAGATGGAGCCGATGTCGCACCAGTCGTAAAAGTATTCCCGGTGCTGCCGGTACAGGGGGAGAAAGATCCGGTACAGGTCCAGAAATTCAAAGAGCCCCGGAAGATGGTAATGGACGGTGTCCAAGGGGTGACCTCCTTTTCAGGTACTGTTTCCCGTTTTTTTAATGGGCAGGGAGGCATCGCCCTCGCTTTGAAGCTCCGGACTGTCCTCTGCATTGGGTTTTTGAATGTAGGTTTTGGACAGCCTGTCCAGGGACTGGTCGAAGGAAAGGCTGTTGAGGGCGGTATAGAGAATATCGATGATGTTCAGCTGGGAGATTCGGGAGGACATGGCGCCGGTGCGGAACAGGGATTCGTTGGAGGCGGTGTACAGCTTTTCATCCGCCAGATCGGACACCGGGGACTTGAGAAAGCGGGTAATGGCAATGGTGGGGGTGCCGTTTTCCTTTAGGGCCTTCATACATTCAATCATTTCTACGGTGGCTCCGGAATAGGACAGCACAATGCCCACATCCTGGGCGGTGGCGTTGCGGGCCTGAAGCAGCTGGGAATGCCAGTCTTCGTTCAGGACGCACAGCTTGTTGGTCCGCAGAAATTTCAGGTAGGCATCCTTGGCGGTACAGAAGGAAGCGCCCATGCCGAACAGGTAGATCACCCGGGCCCGATGCAGCAGGTCCACACAGCGCCGAAGTACCTGAACATCCATCAGCTCCTGGGTTTCCTCCAGAGATACGATGTTCCGGTAGGTGATCTTGTCGATAATCTCCTCCAGGGAGTCCGTCCGCTGGATGGCCTTTTGCTGACGGCGCTTGGTCTGATCCCGGACGGCCAGCTCGTAGGCAACGGCCTGGCGGAAATCCCGATATCCGGGGTAACCGATATGGTTGCACAGCCGCACAATGGTTGCGGTGGAACAAAAGGCCTGCCGGGCCAAGGAGCGGACGCTGTTGTTCAGCACCAGCTTGGGGTCCGCAATAATTTGAGCAGCAACGGAACGCTCTGTAGGGCTCAGGGCGGTGGAAGCCTCCCGAAGCCGCAGAATTGGATCGCTCATAAGATTCCCTCCGAATCCTTTAGCGTGTGGCACAAAACCACCGGATGTTATTTTACATTGTTTTTCCCAAAGATGCTATTGGTAAAATGTCTAAAATCGTCAAAAACCATCGTATATATTGCACATTGTATGCGGATAAAATAGCAGGGTGTTTCATGGAAAGTGCTTAATAACCGCAGATTTGTTCATTGAATGTAACATTGTTTCATAATAACAGTTAGATATTGACACCTTGTAACAAATGCCGTATGATGGGGCCAATACGGCAGGGTGGCCGAGGGAAAGGGCCGCTTTGCCACCAAAAGGAGGCGGCACAGACATGGGCTTGACACTGGATAATCTGCTTACAGAGGCCAGAAACCCAGAGACAATGGAACTAGACAGCATGACGCCATTGGAAATCGTAACGGCCATGAACCGGGAGGATGCCAAGGTGCCGGAATCCATTCGGCCGGAGCTGCCGAAAATTGCCCGGTGCGTAACCTGGGCCACGGAGGCAATCCGGGCCGGGGGAAGGCTCATCTATATGGGAGCCGGCACCAGCGGACGGCTGGGGGTGCTGGATGCGGTAGAGTGCCCGCCTACCTTCGGCGTATCCCCGGAGGTGGTCATCGGACTCATCGCCGGAGGTGCTTCCGCCTTTGTGAAAGCGGTAGAAGGTGCGGAGGACAGCCGGGAGCTGGGCAAAGCGGATTTGGAGGCCATCGGTCTGACGGAAAAGGATGTAGTTGTGGGCATTGCAGCTTCCGGCCGGACGCCCTATGTACTGGGCGGCCTGGAATACGCCGATGAAGTGGGCTGCAAAACCGTGGCCATTTCCTGTAACCCCGGCTCGGCGGTGGGAAAGGCTGCAAAGCTGGCCATTGAAGTGGCTCCGGGGCCGGAATGCCTGACGGGCTCTACCCGATTGAAGGCAGGGACGGCCCAGAAGCTGATTCTCAACATGATTTCCACAGCCACCATGGTGGGCTGCGGGAAGGCCTACGGAAACCTGATGGTGGATGTGATGCAGACCAACGAAAAGCTGGTGGTCCGGGCGCAGAACATCGTCATGGCAGCGACGGGGGTTTCCCGGCAGGAGGCAAAAGAGGCCATTGCCCAGGCAGACGGCTCCTGCAAGCTGGCCATAACCATGCTTCTGGCCGGATGCAGCGTGGAACAGGCGCGGCAGCGGCTGGAAAGCTGCGGCGGCAGCGTCCGTCAGGCTGTGGCAGCCCCAGAGGAACCGTAAGCCGTTTTGAAAGGAAAGCGAGGGATGTAACTATGGAAATCGTCACCTATTCTCAGAAATACGAAGGCCAGGTGGTGGCGCTGTGGAACGAAACCATGACCGCAGATCCGATTACGGTCCAGAAGTTCCGTACCCAGGCCCTGTTTGACGACAATTTCGACCCGGACCTGTGCTATGTGGCCCTGGACGGGGAAGCGGTTGTGGGTTTCTGCCTGGGAATGCGCCGGAAATTCCCCTATATGGAGCGGGGCCTGGAGCCGGACAGAGGCTGGATTGTGGCCCTGTTTGTCAAGGAGAGTCATCGCCGCAATGGGCTGGGCACGGCGCTGATGCAGCGGGCGGAATCGGATATGCAGGCCAGGGGCGCTAAAAATATCACGTTGTTTGCCTACAGCCCCGGATATTTTTTCCCGGGTGTGGACGGGGAAAACTATCCGGCCTCCATTCCTTTTTTTGAAAAGCTGGGGTATGCTGCCGGAAAACACGAATACTCTATGTGTAAGGACCTGCACGGTTTCCGCTTGAGTGAGGAGGCCCGGGAAAAGAAACGGAAGGCAGAGGAAAAGGGCTACCGGTTTGTAAACTTTACCTATGACCGGGCACTGGAGCTGCTGGAATTCAACCGGGTGCAGTTTGGCGGCGGCTGGAAGCGCAATGCCCTGATTTCTATGCGCAACGGGACGGCAGAGGACCTGATTCTGCTGGTGATCAGCCCGGAGAACCGGATCTGCGGCTTCTGTATGCGGATGATCGACGGGAATCCGGCCCGATTTGGACCCATCGGCATTGATAAGAGCCTGAGAAATGAGGGCCTGGGCAGCATTCTGCTGGACTTTGCCCAGCAGGAAATGACCAAACGGGGCATTTACCATATGTTCTTTATTTCTACAGACGATCCCGGCCGCCGGTACTATGAGCGGAAGGGTGTCCGGGTATATCGCCACTGCATTTCCTACAAGAAAAATCTGACAGAATGAGAGGGAAGACCCATGGGAACTTTAAAACGAATCGTTAGCATTGGTGCCCATTCTCTGGATGCGGAGCTGATGGGAGGGCCGCTGCTGCTGAAGTACGCCAAGGAGGGGGCCCACTGTACCTTCATCCATGTGACCCAGGGACGGCTGGAGGACCCCAATGCCACGGAGGAGGCCAAGCAGGCCTATCTGAAATCCCTGCTGGACCAGAACAAACGGGCGGCGGAGGCTCTGGGCGGCGATACCATCTGGCTTGGTTATGTATCCAGCAATATGCCCTCCACCGAGGAATTTGCGGCAAGGCTTGAAAAGTATTTTGTGGAGGAAAAGGTGGAGCTGGTCATTACCCATTGGCGGGGCTCCATGCATCCCCGGCACATCAATACCCACGATGCGGTGACCCTGGCGGTGAAACGGCTCCGCCGGAAGGGCAATCCCATCCGCCTGATGTACGGCGAAACCTTTGAGGATCTGGTTGGCTTTATTCCGCAGGCGTACTTTGTACTGACGGAGGAGGAAAAGGAGCAATGGTTCCGGGGGCTCCGGCAGTATCAGGTATTCAACGGAGAAATCAATGATTTCCCCTATATCCCCTATTATACCAACAACGGCAAGGTCCGGCAGATTGAAAGCGGCAGCGATGGGTTCACCGTGAACTATATGTATGCCAGCCTGATTGAACCGGGCTTGTGGTAAAAAAGTCATTTATTTTTCCGGAAAGGAGGAACAACCATGGGTAAACTCTATGTACGCGTGGATGATCGCCTGATCCACGGGCAGACCATTGTGGCCTGGTGCCCCACGCTGGGCATTCAGGAGATTATTGCGGTGGACGATGTAAGTGCCGCAAACCCAATGCTCAAGTCCATCCTGACGATGGGGGTACCGAAAAACTACAAAACCAGCATCGTCACCACCCAGGAGGCAAAGAAGCTGCTGCGTGAAGGCAGCGACCAGACCCGCCTTCTGATTGTGAAGTTCCCCCAGAAGCTCCAGGAGCTGAAGGAGGAAATCGCCGGGTGTGAAAGACTGATTCTGGGCAATCTGGCCAAGCGGCCGGAAACGGTGCACAAGGTCAGCGGCGCCACGGGCATCTTCTACCTCAGCGACAGCGATGTGGAGATTTTGGACGGCCTGGCGCAAAGCGGCATCGACATTGTATTCCACCAGCTCCCGACTTCCGCAAAAACAGCCTGGAAGGATTTTAAGGCTACTCTGTGACCACCCCCGGCGGAAAACGCCGACGAATCATTGAATAGGAGATTGAAAAGATGAGCGGACTTCAAATTTTCTTGATTGCGTTGTTTATTTATCTGGGCTCCATCGGCTCGGTGGTGGGCAATACCATCGGCTGGTACACTCTGGGCCGGCCTCTGGTGGCCGCCTTTGTGGTGGGCCTCATTATGGGAGATGTGCCCACGGCTATGGCCATCGGTATCCCCCTGCAGATTATGTACATGGGCAATGTGACCCCCGGCGGCGCCGTGGCCTGGGACCTGAGCTATGCCACCTACATCGGCACGGCAGCGGCTCTGGCCTTTGGAAAGGGCTTGGGCACTACGGAAATCATCGGTCTGGCTGTGGTATTTGCCGGAATCGGCGGCCTGGTTGGCCAGGTGATGTGGAATGTATCCTATGCCCTGAACCTGCCCCTGAACCGGATTGCCAATAAGTATGCTGAAGCCGGTGAGACCGGTAAGATGTACATTCCCAATCTGGTCTGCGGCCAGATCATTGGCTTCCTGTGCCGGTTCATCCCCGCGGTGATTGTACTGACCTCTCTGACCCTGGCCTCCGGGCAAGGCGACTTTGCTGCCCTGATTCCCGGCTGGATTACCACGCTGCTGGGCGTTTTCGGAGGTATGATGGCTGCCCTTGGTATGGGCATCATCCTGTCCTTCCTGCTGAAGAAGCAGTACCACATTGTGATTTTCCTGGCAGGCTTTATTCTGGTGACCTACTTCGGCCTGAGCACCATGGCTGTGGCCGTTGTGGCGACGATCACTGCGGTGTTGTACTTTGTGGCCTATGACAAGGTGAAAGTGGAGGCATAATCATGACGAAAAAAATCAGTGAGAAAACCTTGAAGAAGTCTTTCCGCACCTGGTTCTTCTGGAACGGCTGCTCACAGCAGGCGGAAAGTATGCTGGGCATGGCCTTTGGCCAGGCAATGGCTCCCGTGATTGAGGAGCTCTACGATACCAAGGAAGAGAAGGCCGAAGCCTTAAAGCGCCATGTGTCCCTGTTCAATACCGAGTCCCAGGTAGGTTCTGTGGTCAACGGCATCGTTTGCGGTATGGAAGAGGCCAATGCCAACGGGGAGTGCAGCCCCGAAATTATCAGCAGCGTGAAAACGGCTTTGATTGGACCCACCTCTGCCATTGGCGACTCTTTGTGGGTTGCTACCATCATTCCGATTCTTTTGACTGTCTGCCTGTCCATTTCTCAGGCCAATGCCGCTACCTCCTGGCTGGGAGCGGTGCTGTATATGCTGGTTTATCCCATCCTAACCTGCTTCATCAGCTACAAGCTGTTCCGCTTTGGCTATAAGTCCGGGCTGGAGGGAATGCAGACCGTTATGGCCAATGGGCAGCTGGAGAAGCTGACCAGCACTATGACCGTCATGGGCCTGATTGTGGTCGGCGCCCTCACCGCTTCCTTCGTAAGCGTCAGCCTGCCAATTCAGATTGTCAAGGATGTGTACGATGCCACCACCGACACGGTCCTGACCGGACAGGTGCTCTTCAATGCCGATAATATGCTCAATGCCATTTTTCCCAAGATTTTGCCTCTGGGCCTGACGCTGGGCGTTTACCACCTGTATGCCAAGAAGCAGTGGTCCCCCATGAAGCTGATGGTTGCTATTCTGGCGCTGGCGGCGGTACTGACCGGCCTGGGCTATGCCACGGGGTTCTATGCCTGAGCCTATGACCCAGATTATTGTTATCGGCCATGGCGGATATGCCGAGGGCGTGCGCACCAACCTGGAAATGGTTATCGGTGTGCCGGAAACCATGCACTTTCTGAATTTCAGTCTGGGCATGGAGCGGGGCGAGCTGGAAGCGGCCCTGAACGTTTTGGCGGAAAGCCTTGCAGGGGAGGAGCTGCTGTTCTGCGTAGACCTGCCCGGTGCAACGCCCTTCCAGCTGGCGGCAATTCTGACCGCCCAGGCACCGGAGCGGTGCTGTACGGTGGTTGGTCTGAACAGCATGGCCTATATGGAAATGGCCATGGACCCATCCGGCTCCCCCAAGGAGCTGGCAGAGCGGGCCATACAGACTACCCGAGATTCGCTGATCCTCTTTCCTTAATAAGGGAGATCTTCCCAGCCCTGCCGGGCCCACCGGCAGGGCGCTTTTTTACATAGTTCGACAAAATTTTACATGAAGCTTACAATTCTGAACGTTTTGACTTTACAACCGCCGCATATACTTTGTGTATCGAAAATATGGGGCACCAGGCCCCGGGACAGGAGAAGAAAGGAAGAGAGCATGAAGCAAGCGGTGATTGACATTGGGTCCAACTCCGTCCGGCTGACGCTGTACGCCATCCAGGAGGAGAACCGGTTTAAAATTTTATTCCGGGAAAAGATTATGGCAGGCCTGGCAGGATATGTGGAAAAGGGGGAGCTGACGCCGGAGGGAATATCCTGCGCCATTTCTGCCCTGCTGGAATTCAAGCAGACCCTGGAGCTTTTGGAAATTACCAACGTGGCGGTATTTGCCACCGCATCTCTGCGGAACGTGAGCAACACCAAGGAGGCTGTGGCGGCTATAGAAGAGGGGACCGGCTTTTTGATTGAGGTCCTCAGCGGGGATGAGGAGGCAAGGCTGGGTTATCTGGGCGCCATGCAGGCGCTGACGGTGACCGACGGCGTATTTGTAGATGTAGGCGGCGCCAGTACGGAGGTGGTTACCTTCAGCGGCGGCTCCATCGAGTCCCTTTGCAGCTTCTCCATTGGCTCTTTGAGCCTGTATCGCAGCTGCGTCAAAAAGCTGCTGCCGGGAGATGGGTCCTTAAAGCGGCTGGAGCAGACCATTCGGGCGGGGATGAAAAATACCCTGCTGGACGACAATTGGGACCGGATGGTTGGAGTAGGCGGCACCTGCCGGGCGGTATTAAAGCTGGCCAAGCGGTATTTTGGTCTCCCTGAGGAACAGAACAGCATTACCCAGGCCCAGATGGAAAAGCTTTGCGATGTGCTCTGCCAGGGCGACCGGGAGGCACTGGACCTGATTCTGCGGACGGAGGCCGAGCGGATCCATACCATGGTTCCCGGCATTCTGATTCTGCGATATATTATGGAACATTTTGACGCCAAGGAATTGATCGTCTGTAAATACGGCGTTCGGGAAGGTTATTTATGCCAGAAAATACTGAAAAATATCCCTACACCCAAAACCGGGAGCTGAGCTGGCTCCGGTTTGACCAGCGGGTTCTGGAGGAAGCGGCGGACTCCACGGTACCGGTACTGGAACGGCTGAAATTTGTATCCATTTTTTCCAGCAACCTGGATGAATTCTTTATGGTCCGGGTGGGGAGCCTTTTCGATATTTCCCGCATTTCTCCGGAGGAGCGGGACAATAAGACGGGGCTCACCGCTGCCGAGCAGCTGCGGGAAATCTACCGCACGGTGCCGGGGCTGCTGACCATGAAGCGGGAGATTTACCGGGCGGTCTGCGATCAGCTCCGGAAGGAGGGAATCGAGGACCTGATGGTGGAGCAGCTGGACAGCCAGGAGCAGAAGCTGTGCAATCGCTTTTTTAAGGACGAAATGCTGCCTATTTTGTCCCCGATTCTCATCGGGCCTCATCATCCGGTGCCCCATCTATCCAACAAGGCGCTGTATGCGGCGGCCCTTCTGGAGGACAAAAAGGGCCGCAAGGCGGTGGGCATTGTGCCCCTGCCGGAATCCCTGCCGCCCTTTCTCATGATGCCGGATGGGCTGCGGTTTGTGCGGGCGGAAAACATCCTGCTGCGCTGGCTGCCGGGGCTGTTCCGGGCCTACCGTGTGGTGGAAAGCTGCGTCCTTTGCGTCACCCGGAATGCGGACATCAGCTTTGACGATGAAAAGTTTGAGGACAAT
The DNA here is from genome assembly GCA_934565415.1 of uncultured Oscillospiraceae bacterium. Classification (GTDB taxonomy): domain Bacteria; phylum Bacillota; class Clostridia; order Oscillospirales; family Oscillospiraceae; genus Faecousia. The sequence goes on along the minus strand of CAKTHQ010000008.1, from coordinate 47,236 downwards.
GAGGAGGACTTCCGCCGCCAGATGCAGAAGATGCTCCGCAAACGCCGCCATTTGGCGGTGATGCGGCTGGAGCTGGGGAATCCCATTTCCGACGAATTCCGGGGCCGCCTGTCCGGCCTGATCCGGGTAGAGACCCACCAGATTTTTGTGGATGCCTGCCCGCTCAATATGCGCTATGTGTTCCGCCTGGCGGGAAGCCTGCCCAGGGAGCTGTCCGCCGGGCTGCAATATAAGCCCTATGCGGGCCGCTGGCCGGAGGACCTGCTGCGGGAAGAGCCCATGATCCCCCAGATCCGGCAGCAGGATAAGCTATTGTACTATCCCTACGACTCTGTAGAGCCCTTCCTGAAGCTTTTGAACGAAGCGGCAGACGCTCCGGATGTGCTGTCCATTAAAATTACCATTTACCGGCTTGCCTCTACCTCCAAAATTGCCCAGGCTCTGTCCCGGGCGGCGGAGAACGGCAAAGAGGTTCTGGTGCTGATGGAGCTTCGGGCCCGGTTTGACGAGGAGAACAACCTGGGCTGGGCCAAGATGCTGGAAGAATCCGGCTGCCAGGTGATCTACGGTGCGGAAGGCTTTAAGTGCCACAGCAAAATCTGCCTCATCACCCTGCGGAACCGGGGAAAAACCGGCTACATCACCCAGATCGGCACCGGCAACTACAACGAAAAGACCAATACCATGTATACGGATCTGAGTCTGATGACCGGGGATACCCGCATCGGCGAGGATGCGGCGGTATTCTTCCGGAATATGCTGGTAAACGAGCTGAACGGCAGCTATCAGGAGCTTTGCGTCTCTCCCTTCGGCATTAAAGAATTGCTGCTGCGGGAAATCGACCGGCAGATTGCCCTGGGCCCGCAAGGCTATGTGTGCATCAAGGCCAATTCCGTTACCGAGCGGGAGGTCATCGACAAGCTGCGCCAGGCCTCTCAGGCGGGGGTGGAGATCCAGCTGATTATCCGGGGCATCTGCTGCATTCTGCCCGGTATTCCCGGGTATACGGACAATATCCATATTACCAGCGTGGTGGGCAGATTTCTGGAGCACGCACGGATCTATCAGTTCGGCAGGGGGGAAGAGGAGAAGCTCTACATTGCCTCTGCGGACCTGATGACCCGGAACCTGAACCGCCGGGTGGAGATTGCCTGCCCGGTAACGGACAGCCATGCCAGGGAAACCCTCAAGTGGATTCTCTCCGCCCAACTCCGGGACAGCGCCAAGGCCAGCCGGATGCTCTCCGACGGCACCTACAGCCGGAAGCACAGCGCTACGCCCTTTGACAGCCAGGCGTTCTTTACGGAAGAATCCCCCCATATCCCTGCAGTTCCCCGGCAGGAGAAAATGGGCTTCGGGGCCAGACTCGGGAAGATGCTCAAGGGGCTTCTGGGGCAGGGATAGTCTATGCCTTTCCGGCATATCCCGCTATACCAAAGAAACAATTACCATTTCCTACCGGTGTGCTATAATATAAGAAAACCGCAAAGGAGTATTTTCGATGAAGGGAAAAATCACCCAAACCGCCGGGCGGGCCCAGCTGGGGGAGTTTGCACCGCTGTTTGCCCACCTGAATGACGATGTGCTGTTTGGCGAGGTGTGGAACCAGGAGGCGCTGGATGTAAAGACCAAGTGCATCCTGACCGTTACGGCCCTGATGGCCTCCGGTATTACCGATTCCTCTTTGAGCTATCATCTGCAAAATGCCAGGGCCCATGGGGTGACCAAGGCGGAGATTGTCGCCATTGTGACCCATGTGGGAATGTATGTGGGCTGGCCCAAGGCCTGGGCGGTGTTCCGCCTGGCCAAGGAGGTTTGGAGCGAGGAGAAAACCGCCGAAACCGAAAAGGAAGCCTACGAAAACAGCATTTTCTTCCCGGTGGGGCCCCAAACGACGGCTTTGCCAAATACTTTATCGGCCAGAGCTATTTGGCCCCGGTATCCAAAACCCAGGTGCCCATTTTCAACGTGACCTTTGAGCCGGGCTGCCGGAACAACTGGCATATCCACCATGCGACTTCTGGCGGCTCCCGCTGAGGAGAACGGCGGGGCCTCCTCTTCCGGCGGCTCCGGTTCCTCCGGCGAGCCTTCCTCCGGCAGCGGAAGCGGCGGTGGAGACGTATGGACCCCGGTTATCAAGTAACGAATACGCCCTCCCCGCACGGCGGCGGGGAGGGCGTGTTCTGCGTTTATACGATTCTGCTGCTGTTGCACACCAGATAAATGACCTGCCTGCCCTTGGAAATTTCTTTGAGAATTTCCAAGGCTTTTTTGGTATGGTCATCATCCAGGTTCACAAAGGGATCATCTAAAATCAGGCAGGGCTTTTCTCCCGGAAACAGGGCATCCACCAGGGCCAGGCGCATACACAGCATCAGGCTGTCCGCGGTACCGGCGCTGAAGGCGGCAACCTCCCGGGGCTCCCCCTGGGCATCCACATGGAGGGTCAGCTCTTTGTCCAGGAGAATTCCGTCCAGCTGCCCCTGCAGAAGGGTATCCGCATAGGTCAGGAATTTTGTTTTGACGGTGCCCACATAGCCGGTAGCCAGATTTTCCCGGGCGGTTTCCAAAAGGTCCATGGTTCCGGTTAGCAGACTGTATTTTTCCAGGGCATCCTTGCCGCTTTCCTCCAGGGCGGCCATTTGGTCCTGGAGGGCGGGAATCCGCTCAACCTGGTGCTGCAGCCGGTTCCGGTTTTCCCGGAGGGACGAAAGGGTTTTGCCGGTTTCGTCACTCTGGGCCCGGAGCTGTGCCTCCTGCCGCTTCAGGGTGTCCTGGTCCGGAAGGTCTGAAGCGGGGCATTCCGTGTGGGGGTTCTGGTTCAGGAAGGTTTCCAGGTCCTGGGTGTGCTCCACGAGGGCCTGCTCCAACTGCAGCCGGGCCCGGGTGTCTGCTTCCAGCTGGGAAAGGGTACCGGGACCCCAGGCGCCGGCAAAGCGCTGCAGGTTTTTCTGGGCCGCCTCGACGGTTTGCCGGTCTTTCGCTACGGAATCTTCATATTGCCGCAAAGCCGTATCCGCCTGCCGGAAGCTATCCAGCTGGCGGCGGAGGGAGGACAGCTGTTCGGCATAGGGGACGCCGGGTGTAAAGCAATTGTATGCTTCCAAAAGGGCCTGCAGTGCTTCTTCCAGGGGCTGGGCCTGAGCATGGATTTCAGCGGCGGCGCTCCGGACGGCGGCATGCTTCTCTTTCAGCTGTTCCCACCGGTCGCTGTCCCGGTCCAGGGCGGCGGCGGCTTCCGCTAAGTCCGTTCCGGTTTGGCCATAGCGGGAAAGAAGCTCCTTTGCCTGATGGCGAAGGGCCGCTGCCTGGGCTTCCAGTTCCTTGCGCCGGGCCAGAAGGTTATCCTGCCGGAGGCGCAGCTGAGTAAGCGCCTGGGCCTGCTGCCGGAGAGCGGATACAAAGCCGGGGTCATAGGGGCGGCCGGGAAAATAGGCGGCGTAAAAAGCCCGCAGCCGTTGGCCTTTTTCCAGAATTTCTTTTTGAAGGGCCTCCTGCTGTCCGGAATACCGGGCCTGCTGCTCCCGGAGGCGCAGATATTGATCCCGATCCCGCAAAAGCCAGCCGAGCTTGGTGTCCGGTTCCTGGACATCCTGATAGAATCGAAGGAGAAAATCTTCCAGGGCCGACTTGCGGTCGTAGAGTTCCTGGTTTTCCTCCTGGGTGATGGCGCTGGTTGTAACCGTTCTTGGGCTCTGGGCGCCGGGCAGAAGCCCTAAAATCAGACTGATGGAAGAGGCCGCCAGCAGCACTGCCCCCGGAACGGGCAGCCGGAACAGAAAGAGTGCCGCCCCTGCCAGTGCCAAAAGAATGCCGATCAGAATGGGAGCTTTTTTTAGGGGGGCCTTCTCTACCTGGGTGGTCTTCGCGCTCTTCCGGCCCTCCAGTTGGGCAATCCGGCGGCAGGACTGCTGCTGTGCCTGAATGTCCTCTTCGTTGGGAACGCCGGAGGCAAAGGTCCGCCGCAGGGCCTCATAGGACGCTTCCTCCTCCTGGGGCAGGCGGCAGCTCTCCGCTTTTTGGCGGAGGGCACGAAGGGCCTCCCGGTTTTGCTCGCAGGCTGTCAGGTCGGCTTCGGTGGGAAGCCCCCGGGAAAATCGGGTTTCCAAGGTATCCAGCGCCAGCCGGTCATCCGCAGACAAAACGGCGGCATCCATTTGAACTTGGAGGGCTTGAAGCTGCTGCAGATTTCGGGCCAATTGGGCCCGTTCCTCCTTGCCGGGGGCACCGTTGGGAAAACGGTGGTTCAGGGCCTCCAGCTGGTCTGCCTCCTGGGGGAGCCACTGGGCACCCTGCTGGGCGGTGAGCTTTTCCAAAAGGGTACACTTTTTTTGTGCCTCTTCCAGCTCCCGGACGGTTTGCTCCGGGTTCGGGAAGCGCTGGCGTCCCGTTTCGGCAATCTCGGCATTTTCCGGCCTGGGAAGGGAATGCAGATGGGCGGTTGCCCGGTCAAGAAGCAGGGTATGCTGCTTTTGAAGCTCAATTTCCTCCAAAGGGGGATACCCCCGGGGATGTCGGGCATCCAGGGCTGAAATGGCGCTTTTTGTATCGGATACCTTCTGGCGGCGCACCTGTTCCTGCCGATAGGCCATTGCCTGCTTTTCAAATTGGGCGGCCTGACGAATTTGGTCCCAGACCTGAGACAGCGCCTGGTTTTCCCGGGCGGCGGCGGCGTTTTCCTCGTCGATCCGGCGGCAAATCTCATCCAATTCCGGAATCCGGCTTTGGATGTCCGCCAGTTCCATTTCCAGCGCCAGGAGCTCCTCCCGGGTATTGGGTACCAGGCTTCCGGCCTTTTGGGAGACACCCAGCTTTTTCCGGGCATCCTTCAGTGCCTTCATAGCGGTGTCGAAGTTCAATAGGTCGCTGGTATCCTCTACAAGGTCGGTAAGCTTGGCCTGGATGGAGGTTGTGGCAGTGGGGCCGGAATCGGAAAATTGGGAAAGATAGGTACTCCGGGCGAAGGACTTGGCATCCAGGTGAAAAAGCGATTCTCCCAATTGCTCGGAAAAGTCGGTGCTGGGGGAGCCCTTTGTTAAATTCCACAGGGAAAAGCTGTCCTTGGCGGCGGTTTTTCCGAAAAAGCGGGTTACCCGATAGTCTGTCCCGTTGGCGGAAAACTCCAGAAAACCCCCGAATTTTCCTCCTTGCCAGGGATCAAAGCGCTTCCGTTCATTTTTTTCCAGGCTGTTGCCATCCTTTTGCAGACCATAGAACATGGCTTTTATAAAAGCAGCAAGGGTGCTTTTGCCAAAGCCGTTTTCCCGGAGCAGAACGGTCAGACCCGGGGTGAACTCACAGTCAAAGCCTGATAGAGTGCCGAAATTTTCGATATGGCAGCGTTTTAATATCATAGGCTCAGCTCCTCTCCCGCCAGTGCCAGCAGCCCCAGCCGGAGCAGCCGGACCTTTTCTTCTTCGGATCGATCAGAGGACATTACAAGACGGATGAATTCTCCCTTTAGGGAAATGTCGTTTTCATAGTCTTTGGGGTCCAGGGCCAGGGTAGTAAGGTTTTTGACCTTCGTAAAAAAGAACCGGTCTCCGATCAGGTTTTGCAGGTAATCAACGGAAATATCGGTATCCAGCGAGGTATGGCCCTGGAGCAGGAATTCTACCATATGCTCTCTGGAAATCCCCTTTGCAGCTTCCTGCATGGCCTGAAAAATCTGGGCGTTTTTTTGCAGGCCGGTGATGTCCACATCTACCTTGCGGAGCTCCCGGCAGGCAAAGGGGACGAAGGTGGGGGTTACTTTTCCGTTTTCCGCCTCCAGAAGCACAAAGCCCTTTGGGCCGCATTCGTCAAAGCCCCTGCCCTCCAGACAGCCGCAGTAGGCGTAGACACCGGAGGAGCCCAGTCGGTTTACGCAGAAGCTGTGAAGATGTCCCAGGGCCAGATAGACAATGCCCCTGTTTTGCAGCAGGGGCAGGTTTACCAGGTCCTCGCCGCTGGCTGTCCCCACCTGGCCGTGGAGCATGACGATGTGGGTTATCCCTTTCGGCTGGGGTAGAGCATCATAGAGGCTTTCGGCGTTTTCCCGGCACATTTCAATGCCGGAAACGGCGATGTTTCCGTAGGTGACGGTTTTCCACTGCTTCGGAAACCGAATGAAATTTGGGGGCAGGGCCCGATCGGAAAGGGCCCGGGCAGCTCCATCGTGATTTCCGGGGATATAGAGGTAATCCACCTCCGGGGTCTTGACGACGGCATCCAGAATTTCCTCCACCGTCCGCCTGGTGATGCGTGCTCCGTCGAACAGGTCTCCGGCAATAAGCACGGCCCGGACGGCATTCTCCCGGGCGTATTCCGTCAATCGGAGGAAGGAATGGATGATTTCTGTATTTCGCTTGGAGGCCTGGGCGGCGTCCATATGGGTCCCCATGGGGGAATCCAAATGCAGATCGGCGCAATGGATGAATTTCATAGCCTTATTCCTCCTGGGGCATTTCCTTTGCATACGACAGAACGTGCATCCGGTACTTCTCTTTTCCGACAAGCAGGGTCCGGTCGGCCAGGGGCATGATGTCGGAGAGCTTGTCCGGGGGCGTGCAGATGATGGCCTGCAGGCCCATTTTCCGCAGGAGGCGGACGCTTTCGATAATCCGCTCGCTGTCCATCTTATTAAAGGCTTCGTCGAAGACCACCAGCCGGACGGTATTGCTCAGAGCGCTGGACAGATTGTTCACCTGGTACAGCTGAGCGAAGGAAGCCAGCACCGCAATGTAGAAGGGAGTCTGGGTTTCGCCGCCGGACTTGGTATTCAGGGTTTGGGAAAGAAGCTGCTTGGCGCCGTTCTGGTCCGTGGTTTCCAGGTCGAATTTCAGGTAGGTACGGAAATCCGTGTATTTTTCGATGTTTTCCTGCAGCTCGCTCTGCTTACGGGCATTCAAAAGGGAGTCGTCGGACATGGCGATGCGGCCGAAGAGCTCCTCGATGAGGGGGCCGTATTTCTGCTGGAAGGGCAGGGCAAAGAGACCGCCCTCGCCCTCCATCAGCTCCGGAGCCATAATCATGTCGTAATACTGGCCGTAGTCCGGGTTCCGCTCCACCCGGAAGCGGTACCGGTCCGTACCGAACTGGGCCTTCTCCAAGGCTCGATTCAGGCTCTTTACCTGGCCCTGAACCTGGTCGATGCTGGACTTCAGCTTGGCCAGGAAGTCGTTCTGGAATTGCTCCATGGCGCTGTCGTAGGCCTCCCGGATCCGCTGCCGGTACTGGGGCAGTTCGCTTTCTTCCAGGTACCGCTGCTCGGCGGCGTATTCCTCGTTGGTGGCGGCATCTACCTGGAAGGAGCAGGGGCCAAACCGGCGATAGTCCTCCCGCAGCTGCAAAAGGCGCTTCCGGGCATCCTCCCAGGCGGTTTGCCGGTCCTCCAGGGTGCCGCTGTACCGCCGGAGAATGGCGGCGGGGTTTTTCAGCCGATCCAGCTCCTTGCTGTAGCGGGGCAGGCCGACCTTTTCCACAAAGTCTGTGGAGAAGTTCATACCAATGCGCTCCTCCAGCTCTTGGGTCCGCTGGCGGATACCGGGAAGCTCTTCGGTTTTCAGCACCCGTACCCGCTCCTGGGACAGAGCTTTTTTGGCGCTGTGCTGCATTTCCTCCTGCCGAAGAAGACCGATTTTCTCTTCCAATTCGCCAATGGCCCGTTCCTGGGCCTCCAGCCAGAACAGGTCCAGCTGAGACAGCTTTTCTTCGGCCTGGGCAATTTTTTTGGTGATTTCCAGGCCGCGATGATAGTCCTCGCGCCTCTGCGGGAGGGTAGCCTGCACATATCGGGCAGAGAGCAGGGGCTCGTGGTTCTGGGCCTGGGTCAGAGCCCGGTAGATGGGTTCAGTTTCCTGAATGCTTGCCTGAAGCTCTGCGGTCTCGGCTTCAATCTGCCGGAGCCGCAGGGCTACGGCCCGACGGCCGATGTAGGCCTCTTCCATCTGCTCTTTCCGCAGGGGGCGGACCACATAGCCCTGGTACAGCATCCCTTCCGGTGTGATAGCGGTTCGGTATTTCCGCAGATCTTCTACCCGGTCGCAGCAGACCACTCGTCCCAATAAGTAGTCGGCATAGGAGCGCGCCAGGTCGTTTTCCGTAGAGACCTTGCCTGCAAGGCTATCCGGCAGGGGGGAGAGGCGCTCTTTTTCCCGGAGCTTGCCGATATCTACCAGGCCAAAGCTGCCGGGGCCGAAGGACCGCTTGTGGCGGTCGTAAACCTTGACGGCTTCCTCATAGTATCTGGGGTCTGCCAGAAGGTAGAATTTCTGGTTGTTCAGATACCCTTCCACGGCATGACGCCAGCGCTCCTGGGCCTCGGGAATCTCCAGCACATCCGCCAGAATTTCCAGATGGACTTCCTCTCCAAAGTGCGAGCTCAGCTCGCTTTCCAGCTTCTGCTTTAGGGGAATTAAGCCCTTTGGGTAGTTTTTGATGTTTTTTCGCAGGTTTTCCAGGGCCTTTTCCCGGTCTGCCCGGAGGGACTTCCAGCTATCCAGGGCCTGCTTGACCCCGTAGGCGCTGTCCCGCAGGGTGCTCATCAGGGCCTGAGTGGTTTCCTGAGCAAAGTTAAAAATGGCATCGGGGCAGTCAAAGACCTCTCCGCTGCAGTTTTCAAAGGGGGCAAAGCTTCCTTTCGCGGCTTCTGCGGCGGAAATGGGGCTTTTTAGGTCCTCCCGGCCTTCCCAAGGGCGGAGGGCTTCCCGGATGGACAGAATGCACTGGGCTTCCCGACGGAGCTCCAGGGCATCCTGCTGCAGCTGGCCGGTCAGGCGTAACTGCTCCTGTTCCAGGGCCTGACAATTGGCCCGAAGCTTGTCTTTTTCCCGGGACACATCGCTCTGGGCGCAGATTTTAATCAGCGCCTCCTTCTTTTGCTCTGCCTCCTGAATTTCCTGCGCCAAGGCGTCCAGCTTTGCGGTACGGCTTTCGATATCCGCTTCCCGATTGGTTTGCTCCTTTTGTAGCTTGATGCACTGGTTTTCCAGGTCCTCCTTCTGGGCCTGCTGGACCAGAAAGCTTTGCTGGCGCCAGTCGGAGAGGGCGGCTTCCGTTTTTTCGTAGGCTTCGCTGATGGCAGTCAGGGCGCTGAGCTTTTCCTCCTGCTGCCGGGCCAGCTTCTCGTGGCGCTTGTAGGCCCGGATATTCTGCTGCATGGCCACAATATCCGGCTTTTCCGATACATCGCAGATGTTTTCCGTAATGAATTTCTGAATATCCACAATGGGCCGGAAGGATACGGCCTTTTTCATCATCCGCATGACCTGCTCATCGTGAACGTTCCACTTGGCCAGCATATCCGCCCGGTACTGCTTTTGGGTTTCAAAAAAAGTGATTTGGGGCCCATACTGCTCCCGCATTTTTTTTCGGAAATCAGGATAGTCCAGGGCAAAACCGTTTTCCACAAAGCCGTTATCCGGCAAAGTGCCGTTGTAGATGAAAAAGTGGTCGATGTAGTTTCCCTCGCTGCGGCAGTCGAAGGCCACGCCGGTGACAAAGCTGGCACCTTTCAAATCGTCGAAGAATTCACAGGCGATGTAGCTGGTAAAATCCTTGCCCCGGCGGGAGTAGGGGTTGTTGGGGTCCATATCCGCCCGCAGGTAGCCGTCCAGGGTCCGCTGGGATTTTTCGTTGGCGGCCTGGTTGAAATTCCGGGAGTTGGTATCGCCCAGAAGAACAATTTGCAGAGCATCGATAACGGTGGATTTTCCCGCGCCGTTTTTGCCGGTCAGGAAATTGATGTCGTCCACCTCAATGAGTTCTTTGGAAAAATAAAGCCAGTTAACCAGCAGAATCTTCTTCAGCTTCTTCATTGGGCTCCTCCTTTCTCAGCGCTGCGGCCACCAGGCTGATCCGGTCTGCGGCCACCACCGTTTGAATGGTGGGCAGAATGGTAAAGCGGCAGTCCGGCTTATTGTACTTTCCTTCCAACCTCTGGAGAATGCAGTGGTTTTCAAACCGGGTCAGGGTTCGCTTCACATCCTCCATATTGGGCTTGGCAGGGAGAATGGGGTGGTCCGTAACCACCTTTTCCAGGAGATCCCGGACGGTGCACACGGCATCCTGCTCCAGGCCTAAGGATTCCTGGCTTTCTTCATAGATCATCCGCAGGGCCAGCAGCAGCCCCGTTTCCTTTTTATCCAGGCTCAGCCGGTTGGCCTCACTGGTATTCTGTACATAAAAGTAGCCGTTCAGATCGTCCCGCTGCAGGTCCCAGTCCAGGAGCAGCAGATAATCCCGCACCTGGGCATAGTGGCTTGCCAGAAAGGTATAGTCCGGATTGTTGATACGGCCCTGGCCCTGCTTGTACAGGGTGCGTACCACAAAGGTACGGCTTAGAAGCTGGTTGCATACGCTTTTGAACTGCTCCAGCTCCCGGGTATTGGCGTCTTCCAGCCAGGCAAAATTCATAGCTTCTCCTCCTTGCTGCGGATTTGCAGCTCCGGGATGGTGTATCCGTTTTCCCGGTAGGAGCCTTCCAGAGGCTCCACCGTATAGCCGGACTCCGGGCTGCCGCCGTTCAGTACGGCCAGCAGGCTCATAATATAGGCCCGGTCGTCCGTTAATTCCATATCTTCGGAACGGAATGCGCTTTTTCCCTCCAAAAGACGCTGGATATAAGCAATAACCGACTTTCGGTCGTAGTCAGAGTGCAAGAGCTTCCGGGCCCTGACCAAGGCATGGTCGTCCGGCCCTCCTTCCTCCATGGGGACGGGCGGGGCTTTGGTCCGCTTCCCGGGCCGCTTCCGGTACCACAGGCTCTTATCCGAAAGACAGGATTGCTCGTACAGCTGCAGGGCAGGGGAAATGGCCTCTGCCGTGTCGCTGCCCTTGCCGCCGTCGGCCAGTCGGTCCATCAGGAACAGGAGATTCCCCCGGATGGTCTGGTCACGGGTGGTCAGATTTTCCAGCTTTTGGGTGGTGGCCCGGGTGTAGCGGCGGACCTGGGCGTCGATTTCCTCCAGGTAGTCCTGCTCCATGCTGTCGTACCGGTCCTTGACCCAGAAGATTTTCCGCAGCAGGTCTGCCCGGCAGCTTTCCAGGCTGTCCCCCCGCCGGTCCTGCAGGGCGGTATTGGCCATGGCATTGATGAGGGCATCATCCTCCAGCCAGCGGTTCAGAATGTCCTGAATGGGCCCCCGGTACTTGGGCACCGAGTCCCGGATTTTAAGAGGCCGGATGTAGGTTTCGGCTACCTTCTGCCCGTAATCGTCAAAGTGGGAGGCCAGGACCTGATTGACTTCCCGCAGCTGCAGCTGGATCTGGAAAAAGTGCTTTACATTGTGGTAGATCATCTGCAGCAGGTTGATAAGAGCCAGAGTATTGTCGTAGGCATTGTAGACGGCATTCATCTTGTTGTAGATGCTGTCATCTTCGCTGGCCACCTTCAGCATGGAATAGGTGCCGTATACATAGGCATAGCCCCGCATGGTGTCGTCGCTGCGCAGCCGGTGCAGCAGCTCCAAAAGCTGGCTGCTGTAGCCGGGAACGGTGATATACTCCTCGAAATTGTCCCCCCGCTCTTTTTCAAACCAGCCCTTGGCGCAGAGCTTCCGGATAAGGAACCGGGCCCGGCCGGAAATGTCCCGCCGCTCCTCCTCGTCGATGTCCTCGCCCTCAAAATCCGCCTGGGCCAGCTGCTGCTCCAGACGGCCGCGAAGCATCATGTACAGGGTGGCTTCCGGAATTTTCAGGTTCTCCCGGTAGGCGGTATACAGAACATCCAGAGCATCGGAATACAGCACCTTATTGGGAGAAGCCAGCACGGAAAACAGATCACTGGGAACCGCATCAAACAGTTGCATAGGTGATTTTCCTTCTTATTGTCATAATTTTGTCTATTGTAGCATAAATCCGGAGAAAAGTAAACAAATGTGTAATCGGCCGCAACGATTGTAAAGAAAGCTTTATGCGCATTTTACACAAAACAGTCATTCATATTTTGTTAAAAAGGCAGAATGTTCATTTTTAGAGCAAAACCCCTTGAAATCCGTGGAAAACCGTAGTAAAGTAAGACCATCAATTGAACAGACACAGATGAGTGTTACCGGTCATGCGGGCAAGATCAGAAGTGGACTGCGGCAAAGGGATTGGCCTCTTTGCGCGTTCCGTTCTGGTCTTTTTTTGCGTCTGTTCACCGAAAATCTTTTGAGGAGGGTCTATTATGGACTACAAAAAGGTCGCTTCCGACATTTTGGAGAATGTCGGCGGCAAGGAAAACATCAAAAGCATGACCCACTGCTTTACCCGGCTGCGCTTTGTGCTGAGAGACAGCAAGAAGGCGAATAAGGATGTGGTCAGCCGTCTGGAGGGTGTCATCCAGGTGGTAGAGGCCGGTGGCCAGTTCCAGGTGGTTCTGGGCAGCAAAGTCAATAAGGTCTACGATCAGGCAGTCACATTGCTTGGCGGCGAGATCGGCGGGGGCGAAGTAGATGTACCTGCCGAGAAACAGAGCTTCGGCAACCTGCTCATCCAGAAACTGGGCGAGATCTTTACCCCCCTGGTGCCTGCCATTGCCGCGGCCGGCCTCATCAAGGGCCTGCTGTCTGCCGTGGCCAAGCTGGGCTGGGTGGATAGCGCCGCCAGCACCTATGTGATTCTGAATACCGCCAGCAACATCATTTTCTACTTCATGCCTGTGTTCCTGGCCTATACCACTGCCAAGGCTCTGAAGACCAACCAGGTCATTGCCATGATGCTGGGCGCCTTCCTGTGCCACCCCACCATCGATGCCATGGTCCAGGATGTGGCTACCAAGTCCACCATCTTCGGCCTGCCCGTAGTCAAGATGGCCTTCACCATCGGCGAAAGCTCCAAGGTCTTCGCCTATACCGAGTCCGTGATCCCCATTATTCTGGCCGTCATTTGCCTGTACTTCCTGGAAAAATGGCTGAAAAAGGTCATTCCCGAGGTGCTGCAGCTGATCCTGGTCCCCGGTATCTGCCTGATCGTTATGCTGCCCGTGATGCTGACCGTGGTCGGCCCCGTGGGCATCTATGTTGGCTACATCATCCAGTGGCTGTATAACGCTCTGTACGGCTTCAGCCCCGTCCTTGGCGGTATCGTGGTCGGCGGCCTGTGGGGCGTATGCGTTATCTTCGGTGCTCACCGTGCCCTGCTGCCCATCGGCCTGAACGATGTAGCCATGACCGGCTACAACACCCTGATGTGCTTTGCCGGTGCGGCTAACTTCTCCCAGGCCGGTGCCGCTCTGGGCGTCATGCTGAAGACCAAGAACAACAACACCCGCCAGGTAGCTGCCTCCGGCGCTCTGAGCGCCTGGCTGGTTGGCGTTACCGAGCCTGCCATCTATGGCTGTAACCTGCGCCTGAAGAAGCCCATGATCTGCGCCGTCATTGCCGGTGCCGTAGGCGGCGGCATTATGGGCATCGGCCGTGCCATCAACTACGGCTTTGCCAACAACGGTATCCTGACCATCATGTCCTACTACGGCCCTGATGTGCAGCTGAGCCAGTTTATTGCCTACATCATCGGCATCTGCGTGGCCTTCTTCGGCGGCGCGATCCTCACCTATATCGTCGGCTTTGAGGACGATCCTCTGCCCGGCGCCCCCAAGTCCGCTCCCAAGGAGGAGAAGAAGACCGTTGCCGCCGGGGATGTAACCCTCAGCGCGCCCGTGGAGGGCACCGTGATTCCCGCCTCCGAGATCAAGGATGAGGTTTTCGCCTCCGGCGCCCTGGGCCAGGGCATCGGCGTCATCCCCACCTCCGGCGATGTGGTGGCCCCTGCCGACTGCACCGTGGAGCTGGTCTACGAGACCAAGCACGCCCTGGGCCTGAATGTGAACGGCGTAGAGGTGCTGATTCACATCGGCGTCAACACCGTGGAGCTCCAGGGCAAGTACTTTGAAACCTTCGTAGAGAACGGCCAGAAGGTGAAGAAGGGCCAGAAGCTGGTCCACTTCGACCTGGACGCACTGAAGAAGGTCGGCTACGATACCACCGTTGCCATGCTGGTATCCAATGCGGACGAACTGAAGGGTGTGGATGTTTCCGTAAAGGGCCCCGCCGTCATCGCCGCCCACTGCTGATATAAAGGAGAATTTCATGGGTAGATTTCCGGAAAACTTTCTCTGGGGTGCCTCTTCCTCCGCCTTCCAGATTGAAGGCGGCTGGGACGAGGACGGCAAGGGCATGACCGTTGCCGACTTCAATTCCTTTAAGCGCTCTTCAAAACAGGCGGACAGCAAGGTGGCTGCCGACTTCTATCACCACTGGAAAGAGGACATCGGCCTTATGAAGGAGCTGGGGATGAAGATCTACCGCTTCTCCCTGTCCTGGGCTCGCATTATCCCCGACGGGGATGGGGAAGTAAACCCCAAGGGCATCGAGTTTTACAACGATGTGATTAACTGCCTGCTGGAAAACGGTATTCAGCCCTTTGTGACGCTGTACCACTTTGACCTGCCCTATGCCCTTGTGGAAAAATACAACGGCTGGGAGGACCGCCGCTGCGCCTATGCCTTTGAAAAGTATGCCCGGGTGTGCTTTGAAACCTTTGGCGACCGGGTGAAATACTGGCAGGTCATCAACGAGCAGAACCTGATGATCCGGGTAGACGAGCGGATGAACATCGTGGAGAGCGACAAGTGGAAGGCGGACAAGATCCGTGCCCAAATGGATTACCATATGTTCCTGGGCCACGCTCTGGCGGTGAATGCCTGCCATGAGCTGGTAAAGGACGGCAAGGTAGGCCCCGCCGTGTCCTCTACCTGCACCTATCCTCTGACCAACAAGCCGGAGGATGTGTGGGCTGCCAAGATGAACGACTGGATGAAGACCAACTACTGCCTGGAAATGCACACAAACGGCTGCTATCCCGGCTACTATATGCGCTATCTTCGGGAGCGAAACATTGTTCCCCACATGGAGCCCGGCGACGAGGCCATCCTGAAGAGCGCCAAGATCGACTACATTGCCCTGAACTACTACCGGACCCTGTGTGCAAGCTACCTGCCGGCGGACAAGGACCATTCCATCGGCGAGCGGGTGTACCGGGGCAATGAAGTGGACTTCGACCAGTACGGCTACTGCCGGGATGAGAAGAACACCAACCTGTTAGCCTCTGAGTACGGCGCCCAGATCGACCCCATGGGCCTGCGCATCGTGCTGAACGAGTACTACCGCCGGTACCATCTGCCCCTGCTTATCACGGAAAACGGCCTGGGCATGGCAGACACCCTGACGGAGGACGGCAAGGTCCACGATCCCTACCGCATCGACTACATCCGGTCCCATCTGCAGGCCTGCGCCGATGCCCTGGAGGATGGGGTGGAGCTTATGGGCTACTCTCCCTGGTCTGTGATGGACCTTTTAAGTTCCCACCAGGGTTTCCGGAAGCGCTACGGCTTTATCTACATTGACCGGGACGACTTCGATGTAAAGGAGCTTAAACGCATTCCCAAGGATAGCTTCTACTGGTACCAGAACGTAATCCGTACCAACGGGGAAGAGCTGTAAAATTTTTTGCGGGGCGGTATGCGGGTACCGCCCCGTTTCCAAATTTGCCTCTTGCAAACAGAAATGCTTTCCGCTATGATGAAATGAGAAGGGGGGATCTCATTGCTGCGCGTTGTAAAGGTACTGAACAATTCTGTGGTTCTGGCTGTGGAAGAGCCGGGGGGAGAAGTCATTCTCATGGGGAAGGGCATCGGTTTCGGCAAGTCCATCGGCCAGGAGATTGCCCCGGAGGAAGGGGCGCAGATGTTTGTCCTTCGGGACCGGCAGCTGAAC
The DNA here is from genome assembly GCA_934565415.1 of uncultured Oscillospiraceae bacterium. Lineage (GTDB taxonomy): Bacteria > Bacillota > Clostridia > Oscillospirales > Oscillospiraceae > Faecousia. Next base: position 31,499 of record CAKTHQ010000008.1, on the reverse strand, counting down.
CGGAACATTTTGCAGCTGGCCGCCGAAACGGATGAACGGATTTTTGGGCTGATCCGGCAGATCGTCCAGTACGCTGCTGAAAAATACGGGATGCGGCTGCAGGACCACATCTATCTTTCTCTGACGGACCACCTGGCCTTTGCCGTCAGACGGCAGGAGGAGAATCTGGCGGTGCCGGGATACTACAGCGTCAATGTCCGTCGGTTCAATCCCCGGGAATACGATGTGGGCCGGTATGCCAGGGAGCTTGTTAAGTGTGAGCTGGGGGTGGAGCTGCCGGAGGAGGAGATTACGAACATTGCCTTCCACATCCTCGGCGCCCAACAGAACCCCCAAAGGTCCGATGCCAACCGGCAGATGGCCGCAATCGTCAAAAACGTGCTGGAAATTGTCAAATATACCTTTGGACTGGAATACAACCAGGAGTCCGTATCCTACAGCCGGTTTTTAACCCATGTTCAGGCTATGGCCCACAGGCTGGTGGAAAACATTGCCCTGTCCGAAGGGCTGACGGTATTCCTTTTTGACCAGATTGTGCCCCAGTGCCCGGAGGAATACGGCTGCACCTGCAAGGTGGCGGATTTTCTGCTGCGCACCTACGGCATTCGCCTTTCCAGGCAGGAGCAGATGTATCTGACCCTACACATCAACCGGGTCCTTGAGGAATGGAAGCGGAATCGGGGAAAATAGCACCGGGAAAGTGTCGCTGCGATTGACAGCGGCACTTTTTTTGCGGAAAGCCCCGGGCGGATTGCTTTTTGAAGGGTTATCCGATATAATAAGGTAAAACACACAAAAAGGAGACTGACTATGACGACTCTTTACGAAGGCGCCTTTGCCAAGATCAATCTGACCCTGGATGTGCTGGGGAAACGGGAGGACGGATACCACGACCTCCGGAGCGTAATGCAGACCCTGTCCATCCGGGACGATGTGGAAATCGATGTGGGTACCGGAAAGCCCTGGACTCTTTCCTGCAGCCGGGAGGACCTGCCCCAGGACGAAGGAAATCTGGCCTGGAAGGCGGCCAGAGTTTTCTGCGACAGTCTGAAGCTGGACCCCCAGGGAATCGCCATCCGCATTACGAAGCGGATCCCCTCGGAAGCAGGCCTGGGCGGCGGCAGCGCCGATGCAGCGGCGGTGCTGCGGGCTTTGAACCGGCACTTTGGGGCCCCCTTGTCCATTTTCGCTCTGGCGGAACTGGGGGCGCAGGTGGGCAGCGATGTACCCTTCTGCGTGCTGTGCGGCACCGCCATGGTAGAAGGCCGGGGGGAGCGGCTGCAGAAATTACCGGACCTGCCGGAGTGCGTATTTGTGGTGTGCAAGCCGGAGTTCTCCGTGTCTACCCCGGAGCTGTATCAAAAGCTGGATACCGTAGCCATTGCCCACCGCCCGGACAACCGTGCCATGGAGGCAGCTCTGCTTTCCGGAGATTTGCAAGGCATTGCGGAGAATGTGTACAATGTCTTCGACCCTGTGGTGACTCAGGATCACCTGGAGCTGAACTATATCAAGTCCATCTGCAATACCTACGGAGCCCTGTGCCAGCAGATGACGGGCTCCGGCAGTGCGGTATTTGCCATGTGTCCGGACTTTGAAGTGGCAGCGGTGATATGCAGTATGCTCAAGGATAACTATCCCCAGGTGTTCCTGGCAAAGCCCGTATAACGGCAGGTGCCTATGAACAATCAGGATCTGATTACCGTGGTGGTCCCGGTTTACAACGTGGAAGCCTACCTGGACGAATGCGTGGCTTCCCTTGTGGGACAGACCTGCACCAATCTGGAAATCCTTCTGGTAGATGACGGCGCTACGGATGAATCCGGCAGGGGCTGCGACCGGTGGGCGGAGAAGGATCCCCGCATCCGGGTGATTCACAAAGAAAACGGCGGCTTGTCCGATGCCAGAAATGCCGGCCTCCGGGAGGCCAGGGGGAAATATGTCGCCTTTGTGGACTCCGACGACTGTATTGCCCCGACATTCCTGGAGACCCTGTACGGCGGTATTCTCCGGGAAAAGGCTCAGGTGTCCTGCTGCGCCTATGTGCCCTTTGAGGACGGGGAGCCGGTCCCGGACTGGGATACGGACCTGTCGGACCAAAAGGAAATGTCCGGCCCGGAGCTGATCCGGCGGATTTATACGGGGCACTACCTGCAGGTGGGGATTATGGCCTGGAATAAGCTGTACGAAAGGTCGCTGTTCCAGGACAATGGGATCCAATATCCCAAGGGGAAAATCTACGAGGATACCTTTACAACCTGCCGCCTGCTCTACTATGCCCCCCGGGCGGCGGTGACGGAATGCCGCCTGTACGGCTACCGGCAGCGAAACGGCAGCATTATGCGGGGGAAAATCCGCCCGGACAGGTGCATCAACGGCATCGAGGCAGACTACAGCAACGTGGCCTTTTTCAAAGAAAAGCAGGAGTCGGAGCTGACGGCGCTGATGCTGAATGCATTTTTCAAATCCACCATCCAGGGCTACCGGCGGGTTTCGGCCTACGGGCGGACGGCGGATGCGGAAAGGTGCCGGCAGCTGCTGCTGACGGCCTTCCGGCAGGTCTGGCGGCAGGACCGGAATTGGTTCCGGGCCCCGCTCGTCAAAAAAGCGGCCTATGGACTCTTTGCTCTGGCCCCGGAGGCGGCCATCCGGCTGCTGCCCTGATTTTTCCGTTGAAAACCGTATAATTCCGGCAAAACCCGTCCAGAATGGGGATAAAACCTTCTGGACGGTGTTTTCTATGAAAAAGTATTTGCATTTTTGGATTACCTGTATGCTGTGCTGCTGCTTCTGGTGGGGTATTCTTTTCCCCGCTCCCTGGCAGCAGCCGGCGGCAGCTGCGGCTCTGACGGAGGAAGAAACGCCGGAAATCCGGTTCTTCTTCCCGGAAAAATGGGCCCAGCTGCGGCTTTGGTGGGAGGAAACCGTTGACAGGTCCAAATAGCAATTTGTAATTTGCAAGGAGCGATTGTAGAAAGGAAAAAATCCATGCTTCGATTACTGCTTGGAAAAGACTGGAAGCGGCTGCGGCAGCAGCTGCTTTCGGAGCTTGGGAAGGAAGTCCGGGAGAAAAAGCCCGGGCAGGTGTACATGGTGCCGGAGCTTGCCAGCCACGAGGCGGAGCGGGCGCTGTGCCTGGCGGCGGGGGATACGGCCAGCCGGTATGCGGAGGTCCTGTCCTTTACCCGGCTGTGCCGCAGCGTTTCCGACGCGGTGGGGGCGCTGGACCGGGAATGCCTGGACGACGGCGGACGGGTGGCGGCCATGGCGGCGGCGGCCCGGTCCCTGTCCAGCCGGTTAAAGGCCTATGCCGCACTGGAAAGTAAGCCGGAGTTTTTAAAGGAGCTTGTGGATGCGGTGGATGAATTCAAGCGCTGCTGCATCACCCCGGAGGCTCTGCAGGAGGCTTCCAAAGCCTCCACCGGGGCCTTTGCACAAAAGCTGGAGGAGCTGGGGCTTTTGATGGAGGGCTACGACGGCCTTTGCGCCCAGGGAAAGCGGGATCCCAGAGACCGGATGACTTGGCTTTTGGAGCTTCTGGAAGACTGCGATTACGCCGAAAACCATGTATTCTACATAGACGGTTTCCCGGACTTTACCCGGCAGAACCTGGCCATTCTGGAGCATCTTATGGTATACAGCCCCGGTGTCACCGTAGCCCTGAACTGCGACAGCCCGGAATCCAATCTTTTGGCCTTTGAAAAAGCGGGGCAGACGGCCAGGGAGCTTCTGCACATTGCCAAGTGCCGGGGAGTGAAGGTGCAGATCGAAACCCAGCCGGAGCAGGAAGATGCGCTGGCGCCGATCCGGGAGCGGCTCTTCCAGGGGGCTTTGCCGAAAAATATTCCGGGGGCTTGTCTGCAGGTATTTCTGGCCCAGGACCCCTGGCAGGAAACTCTGGCTGCGGCGGAGCGGGTGCAGAGGCTTTTGCAGTCCGGCGCCCGGTGCCGGGACATCACCCTGGTGGTTTCGGACCCGGCGGCCTACGCCGGTGTGGTAGGGCTCATCTTTAAGCGGATGGGCATCCCCGTATACCAGGCGGGCACCGAGGAAATTCTGACCAAGAGCGCCATTTCTACGGTGCTTTCCGCCCTGGATACGGTCGTATCCGGCTTCGAGCAGAGAAGCGTCCTGCAATATCTCCGGTCCAGCCTGTCGCCGCTGACGGCGGACCAGTGCGATCAAATCGAAAATTATGCCTTTTTGTGGCGCATTCGGGGAAAAGACTGGTTTGCACCCTGGAAAAGCCACCCGGATGGTCTTTCCGGCAGCTGGGAGGCGGATGCGCAAAGGCGCCTGTCGGAGCTCAATGCGCTCCGCGCTGCCGCTATGGCTCCTCTGGAACGGCTGGGCAAGGGCTTTGAAGGCGCCAAGTGCCTGGCGGACCAGGTAACGGCCCTGTATGGCTTTTTGCAGGATATCCGGCTGGAGGAGAGCCTGGAGGCTCTGGCAGCGGAAATGGATGAGGCGGGGGACAACCGAAGCGCTCAGATTTTAAACCAGCTGTGGGAAATCCTGCTGTCTGCTCTGGAACAGATGTACGATACCCTGGGGGCCACTCACTGGGAGACGGAGCATTTTGCCAGACTTTTCCGGTTGCTGTTAAGCCAGTACGATGTGGGCACCATTCCGCCGGTACTGGACGCAGTACAGATGGGGCCGGTATCTGCCCTGCGGCTGCACCCGGGAAAGCACCTTTTGGTGCTGGGTGCCAAAGAAGGGGCCCTGCCCGGCTACTCCGGCGCCAAAGGGGTGCTGACGGACCAGGAGCGGGTGGCCCTGCGGAAGCTGGGGGTTCCCCTTACCGGCGGTGCTATGGAAGGTATTCAGGAGGAGTTTGCGGAAATCTACGGGGTGTTCTGCGGGGCTACGGAGTCCGTTTGCGTGTATTGCAGCGGGGATCAGCCATCCTATCTCTTCAGCCGCCTGGCGGAAATGGCCGGCGGTGCCCGGAAGGCGGTGCCCGGCCTGGAATTTGCAGGTGCCGGGAAAAACGAGGCCGGGGCCTGGCTGGCCCGCTGGGGAGAAGAAAACCTGGCCCGGGACCTGGGGGCTCTGGACAGTTATCGGGACACCCGGGAACGGGCCTCTTTCCGGCTGGGGAACCTGCGGAAGGACACGGTGCAAGCCCTCTACGGGAAAGAGCTGCGGCTGTCCGCTTCCCAGGTGGATACCCAGGGGGAATGCCGGCTACTGTACTTTTTTAAGTATGGCCTGGGAGCCAAGGAGCGGAAGGAGGCGGAGGTGGACCCGGCGGAATTCGGAACCTACGTCCACGCCGTCCTGGAGCATACAGGCAGAGCCGTCATGCAAAAGGGGGGCTTCCATTCGGTAAGCCTGGAGGAAACACTGGCCATTGCCCGGGATTATGCGGACCGTTACGCCGGAGAGCGGTTCCGGGATATGGACTCCCGGCGGCTGGGCTACCTCTTCCAGCGGAATAACCGGGAATTGAGCCTGATTGTGGAAGAGCTGTGGAAAGAGCTCAACGCCGCCGCCTTCCGGCCGGTGGACTTTGAGCTGGCCTTTGGCAAGGACGGGGCATTGCCTGCCATCCGTATTCCAAACGATGCCATGCCCGCCTCCCTGCGGGGCTATGTGGATCGGGTGGATGCCTGGGAGGATGCCGGCGGCATCTACCTGCGGGTGACGGACTACAAAACCGGCAAAAAGAGCTTTGACTACTGTGATATTTCCCAGGGGGTAGGTTTGCAGATGCTATTGTACCTTTTCGCCCTGGAACGGAACGGGGATGCCATTTTCAGCGGCAGGCGGATGCCCGGAGGGGTGGAGTATTTCCCGGCCAGGGTACCCTACATCCCGGCGGACGGACCTCTGAACCCCGAGGAGGCGGAGGAGGAGCGGACCAAGAACTTTACCCGCTCCGGCCTCTTTTTGGAAGAGGACCGGGTGCTGCGGGCTATGGAGCCGGAAGCCCTGGGTACCCGGCTGCCGGTAAAGGAAAAGAAGGACGGGAGCCTGGCGGGCAGCCTGGCCTCTTCCCACCAATTTAAACTGCTGGAAGGCTTCGTTTTCCATCTGCTGGCCGATCTGGTGGAGGAAATTGCCACCGGCAATGTATCGCCAAACCCCTACAGCCGGGGCAGCGCCTTCGATGCCTGCCGGTTTTGCCCCTACGGCAGCGTGTGCCACCCGGAAAAATATGCGGAAAAGCGAAATTTCAGGGCACTGAAGGCAAGCGAATTCTGGGAGCTGGTGGAAAAGGAGGAAAACCATGGCTGAAAAACTGACCCCTGCCCAGGAAGAGGCGGTGAAGAACCGGGGCGGTAAGCTTTTGGTCAGCGCTGCTGCCGGGTCCGGTAAGACCAAGGTGCTGGTGGACCGGCTTCTGGGCTATCTGGTAGACAAACAGGATCCGGCAAACCTGGATGAATTTTTGATGATTACCTACACCCGGGCGGCAGCGGCGGAGCTGCGGGCGAAGATTGCCGCAAAGCTGACGGAGCATATCGCCCGGGACCCGGAAAACAGACACCTGCAAAAGCAGCTCCAAAGACTGTATCTTACGGAAATTTCCACGGTTCATGGCTTCTGCGCCGATATTTTAAAAGAATACGCCTATCGGTTGGACTTGGATGCGGACTTCCGGGTGGCGGACGAAAACGCCTGCCAGGAGTTCCGGGAGGAAGTGCTGAAGGACCTGATGGAGAACGCCTACGGAGAGCTTTTGGAGGACGAGGCTTTCCGGGCCTTTGCGGATACCCAGGGGCTGGGCCGGACGGATGCGGCCTTGCCGGAGCTTATAACCAAGGTCTATGATAGCGCCCGGTGTCATCCGGACCCGGAAGAGTGGCTGAAAAAGTGCCTGCAAAGTGCCGAGACCCAGGTAGAGGATGCGGGGCAGACCCAGTGGGGAAAATTTCTGATGGAGGATTTGTTTACCTGGCTGGAGGGCCAGTGTGCCGCCCTGGAGCGCTGCGCTCAGCTTGCCGGGCAGGCCGGTATGGGGAAGGTGGAACAGAATTTCCGGGATACCCTGCTTGGCCTGCGGCAGCTGGAGGCGAGCCAAACCTGGGACCAAGTGCATGAGCGGATCCGGGTGCCTTTTGGGACGCTGCGTTTCCCCACCAAGGGCGTGGATACCAGCCGGGTGGAGGAAATGAAGGCGGTGCGGAACGCCTGCAAGGATGGCCTGCAAAAAAGGGCCCGGATTTTCTGCCGGGATTCCCGGGCCATGCTGGCGGACTTGAGGCAGACGGCCCTGGCCCAGCGGGGGCTGGTGGAGCTGGTGCGGCGGTTTGGCAGGGAGTACACCCTGCTGAAAAAGAAGCGCCGGGTGCTGGACTTTGGAGATTTGGAGCAAAAAAGTCTGGACCTGCTGCTGGGACCCGGCAGGAATTGCCCCACGGCGGCGGCCCGGGAAATCGGGGCCCGGTTCCGGGAGGTTATGGTGGACGAATACCAGGACTCCAATGCGGTGCAGGATGCCATTTTCCGGAGCATTACGGCAGAAAAGCAGAATTGCTTTCTGGTGGGGGATGTCAAACAGTCCATCTATCAGTTCCGGCTGGCAGACCCTCAGATCTTCCTGGAAAAATATCAAAGCTATGTCCCTGCGGCATCGGCCGGGTCCGGGGAGGGCCGCCGTGTGCTGCTGAGCCACAATTTCCGCTCCGGTGGGGAGGTTATTGAGGCGGTGAACCATGTGTTCTCCTGCTGCATGACGCCGGAGGTGGGCGGGCTTCTCTACGGCCCGGAAGAGGCGCTTCGGGAGGGAATCCCCCATGAGCTCTTATCCGATTCGCCGATAGAGCTGTATGTACTGGAAACGGCGGAGGATACGGCCGGGGAAGAGGCGGCCTTTGTGGCCGCCCGGATTGCCGAAATGCTGAAAAATGGGACGCTTGTCCGGGGCAATGAGGGCCTCCGGCCGGTGGTGCCGGAGGATATTGTGATTCTGCTCCGGTCCCCAGGCTCTGTGGGCGGGGAATTCCGGCAGGCTCTGGAGAACGCGGGAATCCGCTGCGCCACCGGCGTAGGGGAGAACCTGCTGGCCGCCCCGGAGGTGGCCACCCTGCGGTCCATTTTGCAGACCATAGCTAACCCCCGGCAGGATATTCCCCTTTTAAGCGCCCTGGCAAGTCCGGCCTTCGGCTTCACCGCCGAGGACCTGGCCCGCATCCGTGCTCCCCGGAAGCAGGGCTGCATCTATGAGGCCCTGGAGCAGAGCCAGGACCCCAAGGCCAAGGCCTTTCTGGAAGAGCTGGCGCTGCTGCGGCAGAAGGCCAGAATGTGTACCCTGACAGAGCTGCTGGAGCACCTGCTGCTGCGCACCAACCTGGACGGAGTGTACGCCGCCCAGCCGGGGGGGGAGGGGGCCAAGGAGAACCTGCAGGCCTTTTTCCAGCTGGCGGCGGGGTACGAGCAGGGAAACCCGTGTACCCTGAACCGTTTTTTGGAATACCTGGATTCCCAGCAGGAGCGGGGGCTGCTGCGGGACACCGGCAAGCAGACCGGGGCCGTGACCATTATGAGTATCCACAAGTCCAAGGGACTGGAATTTCCGGTGGTGTTTTTAAGCGGCCTGGCCCGAAAATTCAACCGGGAAAGCCAAAGGGAGGGGGTCCTGTGCGACCAGGATATGGGCCTGGGGCTTATGGCGGCAGATACCGAGGCACGGGTCCGCTATCCCAGCCTGCCCAGATTGGCCATTGCCGGAAAGATGGCCCGGGAGTCCCTCAGCGAAGAGCTGCGGGTACTGTATGTGGCCATGACCCGGGCCAGGGACCGGCTGGTAATGACCTACGCCGCCCGAAAGGCCGGGGAGGATGTACGGGAGCTGGGGGAGCTTCTGCCGCTGGCGGGGCAGCATACCTTGTGCCGGGAGGCTGCCAGCCCCGGGGACTGGGTGCTGCTTTCCGCTCTGCTGCGGACGGAAAGCGGCCAGCTCCGGGCACTGACCGATGCCGCAATTCCCGGTACCCTTAGCCCCAGCCCCTGGCGCATCCGGTTTATAGATACCCCGGCGGAGCCGGAAAGGGTCCTGGAGACCCAGGTGGAAACGGCCAGGCAGATGCCTGAGGACACGGAAAGCCGCCTGCGGCAGAGCCTGGCCTTTATCTACCCCCATGCCGCCGCCACCAAGGCCCCTTCCAAGCAGACAGCCACCGGCCGGAAGGGACAGGAAAAGGACCTGGAAGCTGCACAGAACGCTCCGGAGGAGAAAAACACCCGGCGCCTTTGGCGAAAAGCCGGTTTTGAAACGGCCCGACAGGACGGTAGAAGTTACGGAAATGCCATGCACCGGGCTATGCAGTATCTCCATTTCGACGCCTGCGGCAGCACCCAGGGCGTCCGGGAGGAAATAACGCGCATGGTAGACGAGGGCTTTTTGACCTCTGAGGAGGGCGAAAAGATCGACTGCGACGCCATCGCCCGATTCTTCGAAACGGACCTGGGCTGGCGCATCCGCTTAGGCGGCAACGTGCTGCGGGAATTTAAGTTTTCCATTCTGGATGACGGTGAAAAGTACGGCCAGGGGCTGCAGGGTGAGAAGGTGCTTCTGCAAGGCGTGGTAGACTGTGCCCTCTTGGAGGAGGACGGCATCACCATTGTGGACTTTAAGACGGACCGCATCCGCAAGGAGGACCTGCCGGAAGCCGTAGACCGCTATCGCACCCAGGTAGAAACCTACCGGGAGGCGATGGAGCGGATCTATGAAAAGCCCATCAAGAAATGTGCGCTGTACTTTTTCCACCTGGGATGCTTTGCGGAGGCGTAAAAATTGCTGTATTCGCACAGAAGAAGGCTTCTCAGATGCAGATGCAAAATACCCCGAAAGGCAGTGCCTTCCGGGGCGTTTTCGTTAGCGCTGGTTCTGGTTTTGATTCTGGCTCTGGCTCTGGTTCTGGTTCTGGTTTTTGCTCTGCTGATTCTGGTTCTGATTCTGATTGCGGTTCTGATTATTCATACTTCCAACCTCCCAAAAGACTAGCGGCTTTGCCGCGGGAGTAGTATGCCCCGCTTTTCAGGCTTTATCCTTGGGGCGGAACAGAAGACTCATGAGAAGGCCCATGACAATGGCGGCGGTGATGCCCCCGGCAGTGGCCTTCAGGCCGCCGGTGAAAATGCCCAGAAAGCCGTCCCGGTCTATGGCCTCCTTGACGCCCATGGCCAGCAGGTTCCCGAAGCCTGTCAGAGGCACCGTGGCACCGGCGCCGGCAAAGTCGGCAAAGGGCCCATAGAGCCCCAGTCCGCCCAAAATGACTCCGGCCACCACGAAGCTGACCAGAATTCTGGCAGGGGTCAGGCCGGTTTTGTCGATGAGAAGCTGGCCCACCAGGCACAGAGCTCCGCCGATGAGAAAGGCCTTTAGATATTCCATTTAGGTTCGCCCCCCTTCGATTACCACGGCGTGGCAGACTCCGGGGATGGGCAGCCCCTGCTGGGTAGAGGTGGGGGACAGAAGGGCACCGGTGCCGCAAAAGAGGATTTTTTTGAGCTTCCGGGCGGACAGGGCCCCCAGCAAATGACCGCAGAGGGTAATGGCGCTGCAGCCGCAGCCGGAGCCACCGGCGTGGACATCCTGCTTTAAATTGTCAAAGACCAGGCAGCCGCAGTCTGTCAGCTTGCCGCCCAAGGCAAGCCCATCCCGGCGGGCCAGCTCCAGCAGCAGCTCTTTGCCGTACTGGCCCAGGTCCCCGGTGACAATCAGGTCGTAGTCCTCCGGCTTTGCGTGCAGGTCCTCCATGTGCTGACGGATGGTGGCAAAGGCGGCGGGGGCCATGGCGGCGCCCATGTTGTTTGCATCCTGAATGCCCAGATCCGTAACGGTGCCGATGGTAGCGGCGGTAACCCGGGGGCCCTTTCCCTCGCTGCACAATAGGGCCGCTCCGGCACCGGTGACGGTCCACTGGGCGGTGGGGGTCCGCTGGCCGCCGTAGCCCAGAGGAAACCGGTACTGCCGTTCGCTGGAGGCAAAATGAGAGGAGGTCATGGCAGCTACCCGGTCGAAGCTGCCGGAGGAGACCATCAGGGAAGCTAACAGCAGGCTTTCCGCCATGGTGGAGCAGGCCCCATAGAGCCCCAGGTGGGCCGTGCCCGTATTGCGCACGGTAAAAGCGGAACCGATGCACTGGTTTAATAGATCTCCGGAGAGTACCAGATCCAGGTCACTCCGCTCCAGCCGGGCCTTTTCCAAAAGAATCCGCAGGGCGGATTCCTGCATGGCCTTTTCCGCCAGCTCCCAGCTTTTTTGTCCAAAGTAGGTATCCGTGCTGGTCTTATCAAAGGTATGCCCCAGGGGGCCCTCCGCCTCCTTCTTCCCGGCCACACTGGCCCAGGCGGTAAGAACCGGCGGGGTAGGAAACACAAAGCTATGCCGTCCCCGCTTGTTTTCTGCCATAAAAATACACCCGCTTTCCCGGTTTTAACATAAGGATGCCCGGAAAGAGCGGGTGTTATTCTTTACGGCACCAACCTTCTTGCTCCCACATAGGTCTTCAGCCAATACCCCTTGGCCAGATCGCCGTAGGAGACGCTGGAGCGGGAGTTGGGGGAATGGAGAAAGGTTCCCTCGCCTACATAGATGCCCACATGGCTGGGATGCTTGCCACCCAGGGTGGCGAAGAATACCAGGTCTCCGGGCTTTAGCAGGTCGTTCCCCACGGCGTAGCCGCTGCGGGACTGGGCTTCAACGGAACGGGGCAAACAAAAGCCCAGCTTGTTAAAAACGTAATAGGTAAGGCCGGAGCAATCGAAACCCGTGGGGGATTCTCCACCGTGGACATAGCGGATGCCAAGGTAGGTTTCCGTTTCTTTTACAATGTCCGCCCCCGTTACCGGGGTGCCGTCCTCTTTTTGGGGAGATTCTCCCAGCAGGGAAGCCATGGTGACAGGATAGCCGGTGGACTGTCCCCGGACGAAAAATCTGGGGCTGTGGAGGGATGCCTTGTTCTCGTAGGGGATTTCCGTCAGCTCCAATTGGGACGAATGGACATAGCCCAGGTGCTCCCCAAAAAGAATTTTGTAATACCCATCGTTGATGCCTACGGTATAGCAGCGGTCTGCAGGCTTCAGAGAACAGAGAACCTTGGCTGCCTCCTCCGGTGCGCTGAGCAGGGAGACCCCCTCCCATTTGGGAACAGCCCAGCCCAGCTCGATATTTTCTCTTGTTAAAACGGTCAGGCTTCCGGTGAGCAGAAAGCCGGTATCCCCATTATACTGTACCTGCTGCCAGCCTTTTTGGGGGGAGCCCAGCAGGAGCATAGCCTCGTTCCGGCCGATTTTGGTAATGACCTCTGCGGAATAACCGGGGCTTTCCCGCAGAGGGACCCCATCGCCCCAGACATAAGCAATGCCCCTGACGCCTGCCCCCTCGGCGCGAACGCCAAGAGGAAGCAGCATCAGGAGCAGACACAGGGTAAGAAAGATATTTCTTTTTCTCATACCCCGCAAGTGTTTACTTTCCGGCCAAGGCCCGCTCCAGCCAGACACAGCCCACATCCAGGGCGGTGTACAGGTCGGTCTTTTCGCTCTTCTTGGCCACCCGGTCCCGGCTTCTGGCGGCAGGATCCGTCAGCTGGAGCTGGACGGATACCCGGGTTGCGAAATCGGTATCGCCCACCTTTTTGGTATCCAGAATCTGGAGCATCACGATATAGGGGTCGGCCATGGAGCCGTAATAAATAAGATTGTCCTTCCGCATCAGGGGATGACCTTTGTACATCAGAACCTTTTCATCAGCCATAATAAAAACCTCCTGCATTCCATTAAATTGTTCTAGCGTTTATTGTAGCATAGGGGCGGGGTCCAGTCAAGAAAAACATCTTCCCTTTGCCGGTGGCAAAGGGAAGATGAAGCTCAGTTGTGGTCAAACAGGTATTCCCGGACCAGGACCTGCATCAGCTCGTCCCGGTCGATCTTGCAGATCATGCTCCGGGCGTTGCCAAAATTGGTGATGTAGGTGGGGTCTTCGGTGAGAAGATAACCCACAATCTGATTGATGGGATTGTAACCCTTCTGTGTCAGGGCGTCGAACACACTGCGAAGGATCAGCCGCATATTCTCTTTGTCGTCGGGTACGTTGAAGGTCAGAGTATCCTGATCCGTCATGGTCTTCAGCTCCTTTTCGAAAATAATATGAGTATTATATAGTAGAATCGGAGCGTTGTAAAGAGGAGAAAAGGAAAATATTTGTGAATGAGGGCCTAGCTCCTGCTCTCCGGCAGGCCGAAGCTGACGGCGATGGCGTCGTCCACCATGGACATCTGGGCATCGTTGAGCCTGCCCATATGTTCCCGGAGGCGGCGCTTGTCGATGGTACGGATCTGCTCCAGAAGGATGACGGAATCCTTGCTGAGGCCCACGCTGCCCCCGGCGATGTTAATGTGGGTGGGAAGCCGGGCTTTGCCGGTCTGGCTGGTGATGGCGGCGGCAATCACCGTGGGGGAGTGGCGGTTGCCGGTATCGTTCTGTACGATGAGCACCGGCCGGGTGCCTCCCTGCTCGCTGCCCACCACCGGCGACAGGTCCGCATAGAAAATGTCACCGCGTCTGACTGTGCTGTCCATATTGATTCACACTCCGTGTACTTCGTTTGGACCGCGCTACGGGAAGAAAATATGTAACGCGGCTGACAGTATTGTCCCACGCTGCCGGGGAAAATATACTCCGGTTTGTGCCATTCTATGTTTCTTCCTTCGGTTCCGTTCGGAAGGAAGTGCAGGTTATCGACAAAATCTTCCGGCCTCTGTGGAGAAATTCTGCCCGTGTGGGCTGGCCTTCTTCCGTAAGCCAAACATCGGCAAGCAGGTCCTCCTCCCGATAGCCGTCCCGAAGGGTCAGCCGGGTCAACTCCCCTTCCGTTCCCTGGGAAAGGAGATTTCCGCCCCGAAGTACCCGCAGAAGCAGCCAGGGGCCGCTGACCGGGGATAGCTGCCCGTCGGCCAAAAGAGGGAAGGAAAGGGCCGTTTTATCGAAGGTCAAAGCACCCTTGCCTGCGGCAATGGAGCCGGTGATGCCCCGGATGCTCTCCGGAGCCTGGACGGAAAATGTGACGTTTCCCCGGTCGTCCCCCTGGCAGCTTAGGGTAAACTGGGACAGGGTATCTCCGTAGTCCGCGGTGATCTCCGCTTCAAAGGCGCAGCTGCCCTTTAGAAGCTGCTGCCGGAGTTCCATCCCCGGATCCTTTGTGCTGCCGCAGCCGGTAGAAAGAAGTGCCAAAACCAATATCAGCCATTTTTTCAATTACATCCCGCCTTGCCTGAAAAGCTGCGGAAGGGCGTTCAGCAGGTCCGTGGGGAGCATGGCCGTTTCGCTCAGAGCACTGGCGCACAGGTCCCCGGCTCTGCCGTGGAGCCAGGCCGCGCAGGCGGCGGCCTCCAGGGGAGAAAACCCCTGGCCCAGGAGTCCAGCCAGCATCCCGGCCAGCACATCCCCGCTGCCCCCCACAGCCATGCCCGGGTTGCCGGTGGTGTTCCGGTAACAGGCCTGTCCGTCGGTAATGAGGGTCCGGTGGCCTTTTAACAGGACAATGGAATTGCTTCCCAGGGCAGCGCTTTTGGCGCTTTCCACCCGGTCTGCTCCAACGGGCCCAAAGAGCCTGGCAAACTCCCCGTCGTGGGGGGTCAGCACCGTTGGGAAAGCTCTTCCGCGCAGAATATCCATATGCCCCCGGAGAAGATTTATGCCGTCCGCATCCAGCACCACCGGGCAGTGTGCGTTTTCCAGCAGGGCTTTTAAAACGGCAAATGTGCCGTCACTTTGCCCCAGGCCGGGGCCCAGAAGCACGGCATCCATTTGGGGCAGCCGGTCCAGAATATTGGGGATGGCCGCTTCGCTCAGCATCCCGTTTTGCGCAGGCAGAGGGAAGACCACCGGCTCGTTGAGCTTCGTGGCCTCGATGGCATAAATGGGCTCCGGGACCCCCAGATATACCAGGCCCGCCCCGGTACGCAGGGCTCCCATGGCCGCAAACCAGGCGGCCCCCGTAAAGCCAACGCTGCCGCAAAGAAGCAGGAGCTTTCCAAAGTCCCCCTTGTGGGCATTTACATCCCGCTTGGGAAGGAGGGAGAAAACATCCTGGGCGTTTAGTTCCTTACAGTCCATACAGAGCCGTATATTTTTTCGTCAGGTAGTCCGTGTAGTAGCTGGGGTCAAATTCCCCGCAGACCTCCCGGAACAGTTCTCCCGGCTTTTTGAAGCTGGCGTAGTGGTGGATGTGCTCCTTGAGCCAGACGGTGATGCGGCTCAGGTCCCCCTGGGAAACGGGGCCGAATACATCCCCCAGGTCCTGCTCCATTCTATGGAGCATCTGGGCCCCGTAGGCGCTGCCCAGGGCGTAGCTGGGGAAGTAGCCGATGCCGCCGGAGGACCAGTGGGAGTCCTGCAGGCAGCCTTCCCGGTCGCTGGGAACATCTATGCCCAGGTATTCCTTGTACAGCTCGTTCCACCGGGCGGGTACATCCTTCACTTCCAGCTCGCCGTGAATCAGCTGCTTTTCGATTTCGTAGCGGACCATGATGTGCAGGCAGTAGGTCAGCTCGTCCGCCTCCGTGCGGATCAGGCTGGGCTGGGCCCTGTTGACGGCCCGGTAAAATTTCTCTTCGTCAACGCCGTCCAGCTGCCCGGGAAAATGCTTTTGCAGATAGGGGAAGATGGCATGGACAAATGCCTGACTTCTGCCGATGATATTTTCGTAAAACCGGCTCTGGCTTTCGTGGATGCCCATGGATATGCCGCCCATCAGAGCGGTGTAGTTATAGCAGTCGTCGGCGTTCAGCTCGTACAGGGCGTGGCCCCCCTCGTGGATGACGGAATACATACTGGAAGCCAGGTCGTTTTCCTGGTAGTGGGTGGTAATGCGCACATCCCGGTTGTTGAAATTGGTGGTAAAGGGGTGCTCGGTTTCCCCGATGCCGCAGTACCGCCGGTCCAGACCCATGACTTCCATCAGGTAGTCGGAAAATTCCCGCTGTTTCGAAATTGGGTAGTTGCGCATTAAGAAGCTGTCGTCAATCTGGGGCGCGGTGCGGATTTTTTCTACCAGGGGCACAATGGCACTGCGCAGCTTGGCAAAGAAGCCGTCCAGCGTTTTTTGGGTCAGTCCCTCTTCAAATTCATTGAGCAGGGCATCGTAGGGGTCCAGATCCGGGGCATAGTAGGCCGCGAACTTCCGGCTGTAGGCCACGATTTTTTCCAGGTAGGGGGCGAAGGCGGCAAAGTCATTGGCAGGCTTTGCCTTGTGCCAGGCGGCCTGGGCCTCGTTTAAGAGTATATTGTAGCCGATGTATTCCTCCGCGGGGATCCGCTGCATCCGGTCGTAGTTCTTTTTCAGAACCTCCAGCTCCCGGGTCTGAATGGGGGTGAGCTCAGACAGATGGTCCGTTAGATATTTGTAGAGCACTCCGTTTTGTGGGTCAGCGGTGAGGTGATAGCTGGCTTCCGTCAGAATTTCCAGGGTTTTTCCCCGGCCCTCCCAGGCGCCCTCCGGAGCCGTGGTGGCGGCATCCAGGTCCAGGACGCCCGTGGCATGGTTGTAGGCGGCCATGGTGCGCTGGAGCTTATCAAACGCCTCCAGGGCCTGGGAAAGATTTGTATATTCCATAGGTATCTTCCTTTCTGAAAAAATCAAAGATTTACCATAGTATAGCACAGGGAAAAGCAGCTTGCAAGAAGTTGGTTGGGGACCGTGAATCTGGGGCGATTCGATGCCTGCAAATAAGGATTTGTCTGTACCTTTCCGGGCCTATAGTCTCCGGCCCGCTCCGGTGCTCATAAAAAAACCTTGCAAAATGAACAACAATGTGCTATGATACCCCTGTAACAGTTAAAAGCTGCGAATGGGCTGCCGCTTGTGGGTTTGCGCGTTCAGAGAAAGCGGGGTGGTGGGATCCGCTTGCGTGCGACAAGAGGGCTTTCTCCCAGGAGCCGCCGCCTGAAAGAAGTATCAAGTAGGGTTGGTCGGGTGACGCCGTTATCCGTCTTGGGCGTGTTGGCGCCAGAAAAGTGTGCCGTGTAAAAAGCGGCGAAGTGCGGGTGGTACCGCGGAAGGATTGCCTTTCGTCCCGGTTTGTGGGATGAAGGGTATTTTTTATACCATAAATACCTTTCTTTACTAGGAGGAAGCATTATGAAGGAACAATTGGAAAGCATTCGCCGGGAGGCTATGGCCGCACTGGAGGATGCCGCTACCCCTGCCGCTCTGGAAGAGCTGCGGGTAAAGCTGCTTGGCAAAAAGGGCGAGCTGACAGCCGTTTTGAAGCAGATGGGCAAGCTGTCTGCCGAGGAGCGGCCGGTTATGGGCCAGATGGCAAACTCCGTCCGGGCTGCCATTGAGGAAAAATTGGAGGAGCGGAAGGAAACCATCCATGCTGCTGCCATGGAAGCAAAGCTGGCTGCCGAGGCCATCGATGTGACCATTCCCGGCAAGGAATTCAACATCGGCCACCAGCACCCCATGAACCAGGTGCTGCAGCAGATCAAGGATACCTTCGTGGGCATGGGCTACCGGGTGGTAGAGGGCCCCGAGGTGGAGCTGGCGGACTACAACTTTACCCGGCTGAATATTGAAGAGGGCCACCCCTCCCGGGACCGCAGCGATACCTTCTACTTTACCGATGACGACTCCGTGCTTCTGCGGACCCAGACCAGCCCCATGCAGATCCGGGTTATGGAGAATGCCAAGCCCCCCATCTGCATCCTGGCCCCCGGCCGGGTGTTCCGGAAGGACGAGGCGGATGCCACCCATTCCCCCATGTTCCATCAGATCGAGGGCCTGGTGGTGGCTGAGGACATCACCATGGGCGACCTGAAGGGTGCCCTCATCGGCATCATGCGGAAGATCTACGGTGAGAACGCCCAGATGCGGTTCCGTCCCCACCACTTCCCCTTCACCGAGCCCAGCTGCGAAATGGATATGCAGTGCCACAAGTGCCACGGCTCCGGGGAGATTGACGGCCAGGTCTGCTCCACCTGCCATGGGGAAGGCTGGATTGAGCTGCTGGGCGCCGGTATGGTGCATCCCACGGTGCTGGAAAACTGCGGCATCGACCCGGAGAAGTATTCCGGCTTTGCCTTTGGCATGGGCCTGGAGCGTATGGCCATGGGCCGGCTGAAGATCAACGACCTGCGTCTGATCTTCGACAACGACGTTCGGTTCCTGAACCAGTTCTGAGGAGGGAAAGAAAATGAAACTGAACAGAAAATGGATCAATGAAGAATTCGTGGACCTGCACGAGGTCTCCGATAAGGATTTTGTAGAAACGCTCACCGTTTTCGGCCAGAAGGTGGAGACCTGGGAGCGGATGGATGCGGAAATCAAGAATGTGGTGGTTGGTAAGGTGCTTTCCATCGTCCGGCACCCCAACTCCGACCATATGTTTATCTGCCAGGTGGATGTGGGCCAGGCTGAGCCCGTACAGATCGTCACCGGCGCCCAGAACGTCCACGAAGGGGACCTGGTGCCTGCAGCCCTGCACAACTCTTACCTTCCCGGCGGCGTGCACATTACCAAGGGCAAGCTCAGAGGCGAGGTTTCCAACGGTATGCTGTGCTCCTTTGCCGAGCTGGGCCTGACCCAGAACGACCTGCCCGGCGTGTTTGCCGACGGCATCTGGATTCTGGAGCCCGACGCAGGCAAGCCCGGCGACGACATTAACATGGTCATCGGCAACGACGATACCGTGGTGGACTTTGAAATTACCAACAACCGGCCCGACTGCTACTCCATCATCGGCCTGGCCCGGGAGACTGCCGCCGCCTTCGGTCAGCACATGAAGCATCATGATCCGGTGGTCCACGGCTCCGATGCCGGTTCCATTTTCGACCATCTGGACGTGGAGGTCCCCGCCGAGAAGCTTTGCAACCGCTATACTTCCCGGATGGTAGCCAACGTAAAGATCGGCCCCAGCCCCAAGTGGATGCGCCAGCGCCTCCGCGCCAACGGCGTAAGGCCCATCAACAACATTGTGGATATTACCAACTATGTGATGCTGGAGTACGGCCAGCCCATGCACGCCTTTGATTACCGCTATGTTTCCTCCGGCAAGATCGTGGTCCGGGAGGCCCGGGAGGGCGAATCCATGACCACCCTGGAGGGCACCCAGCGGGCATTGAAGGCCGGTATGCTGGTCATCGCCGATGAGACGAGGCCCATCGGTCTTGCCGGTATTATGGGCGGCCTGAACAGTGAAATCCGGGACGACACCACCATGGTGGTCTTTGAGTCCGCCAACTTTGACGGCACCTCCATCCGCCAGACCGCTTTGGCGCTGGGTATGCGGACCGAGGCTTCCGGCAAGTTTGAAAAGCACCTGGACCCCATGCTGACGGTCCCTGCCGTGGAGCGGGCCTGCGAGCTGGTGGAGCTGCTGGGCTGCGGCGATGTGCTGGACGGCATGATTGATGTCATCAATTATGTACCCCAGCCCCGTACCGTGAAGCTGGAGCCGGAGAAGATCAACCACCTGCTGGGTACCGACATTTCCCGGGAGGATATGGTAAAATATCTGGACCTGCTGGAGATTCCCGTGGAAGGAGACGACATTCTGGTGCCTTCCTTCCGGCCGGACCTGGTCCGGATGGCGGACATTGCCGAAGAGGTGGGCCGTTCCTACGGCTACAACAAGATCCCCGTCACCGAGTTCAAGACCTCTACCCAGGGCGGCTACTCTGACGAAATGAAGCTGGAAGCCAAGGCAGGCATTCTTTGCCGGGCCATGGGCTACAGCGAGATCATCACCTATTCCTTTGTATCTCCCACGGTATTCGACCAGATTCGCATCCCGGCGGAGAGTCCCCTGCGGAACGTGCTGAAAATTCAGAATCCCCTGGGTGAGGATACCTCCATTATGCGGACCATCGCCCTGCCCTCTATGCTGGAAATCCTGAGCCGGAACAACGCCTATCACAACAAGGCTGCCAAGCTTTACGAGGTAGCCAAGGTATATCTGCCCCAGGAGGGGGAGAAGCTGCCCCGGGAGCCTAAAATGCTGATGCTGGGCACCTACGGCGCCGGAGAGACTTTCTTCACCTTGAAGGGTGAGCTGGAAGGCATCTTCCAGGGACTCCGCATGAAGAAGGTGGAGTACACTGCCGAGAAGAATAACCCCAGCTATCATCCCGGCCGCTGCGCCAAGCTCAGCGTAGAGGGTGTGGACTTTGGCGTCATGGGTCAGGTCCATCCCGTGGTTGCCAAGAACTACGGGATGGACAGCGAGGTTTACTGCGCCGAGCTGAACTTTACCAGGATGCTTACCCTCATGCTGCCGGAGCCCACCTATGTGCCTCTGCCCAAGTACCCTGCCGTCAGCCGGGACCTGGCCATTGTCTGCGACGAGGCAATTACCGTTGCGCAGGCCGAAAAGGTCATTGCTGCGGCTGCCGGGAAGCTGCTGCGGGATGTAAAGCTCTTTGACATCTACCGGGGCGTAGGCGTGCCCATGGGCAAGAAGAGCATGGCCTTCTCCCTGGAGCTCCGGGCCGACGACCGGACTCTGACCGATGCCGATTCCGAGGGCGTCACCAAGAAGGTCCTGGCCGCTTTGGCAGAACAGCTGAACGCCACCCTGAGATAAAATTCCACAGCCCCTGTGGAAAGCCAATCCCCCCTTCCGCATACACATAGCGGGAGGGGGGATTTTTATGCGCGTAGAGCGGGATGTATTTTGGGGCGAAAGAGCGGTAGGCCGGGCCCAGGTTCAGAGGCAGGGGCTATACTATGTATTTACCTGCCGGTGCCGGTTATCCGGGGATACGGTGTGGCGTTTGTGTGCCACCTGCGGGGAAAAACAGGCGGACCTGGGGGTACTGGTGCCGGTAGAGGGGGGCTTTGGCCTTACCACCCGCCGGCCGGTGAAGCTTTTGGGGGAGGGGAAAATTCAGTTCGCCGTTCAGCCCAGGCATGACAGGAAAACGCGTTTTTCGCCCATCTATCCGGAGGAGCCCTTTGCCTACCTGCAAAGGCTGAAGGATGCTTTTCTGGAGGAACGAAACGGCCTTTTGGGGGCTGCCTGGCCGGAACAGGGGGAACCTTAGGGAGCCAGCGTCACCGCCAGCACCAGGTACACCAGCAGGGAAACGATGCAGTACAGGGAATTGGTGGTGGATACATAGGTGCCGCCCGCTTCGGTTTTCAGGAAGGTCTGCATGGAGAAGGTGGCAGGGGCGGACATATAGCATACAATGGCGATGTCTACCACCCGGCTGCTGCCGATGAAGGTATGTACCGCCAGAAGCACTCCGGCGGCCATCAGGGCCTGCAGCAGGAACCGCAGAAGAATGGTTTGCAGGCAGGGCCTCAACAGCTCCCGGCTCAGGGACATACTGTAGCCCACCACCAGGAGAATGATGGGGGTCATGGCGGCGGTCAGCATCCCTTCCGCCGCCGTATAAATGCCGCCCCAGGGGGAGGCCAGCAGGGCCCTGATTATACCGGTGAGCCCGGCCAGGATGCCCAGGACGCTGGCCAGAAAGGGCGGGGAGTGCAGCGCACTTTGCAGCAGCTTTCCCGGATCGATGGGCTGGCCGTCCTCTACCTGGGCCAGCAGCCCCATATATACGCTGAAGCCAAAGAGAAGCCCGGCAATGTCCAGCACGGCAATCTGGGATAGGTTTTCGCTGCCGCAAAGGCTGGCAAACAGGGGATAGGCCATGAGCCCCCCTTCGTACACGCTGACCATAAAGGGCAGGTATTTCTGAAACCGTCCCTTCAAAAGGGGTTTCATGGCAAAGCCCAAAAGGAAGGACACCACCAGCATAATCAGCATGATACCAACCAGAAGCCAGGTACCGGCGGAATAGGCGGCGGTGGCCAGGGCATGAAAAATGGCCACAGGCAGACAGATACCGGTTACCAGAGCCTTCATATTGGCAATGCCCTCGCCGGACAGCACCTTCCATTTTTTGCAGGCCAGCCCCAGCGCCAGCATACACAGCACCGGGGCAATGATTTCCAGAACACGCATCGTTTTTCTTTCCTTTCGCAGAAAGCCTGCCCAACGTGAATGCCACAGGAGGCAGGCTGGTTTTTACGGTTCTTTTATCATAGCACAGGGAATGGAGATTTTCTATAGCTTTCGGGAAAATAACGCACAGACAAATCCCCATTTGCCGGTTCCCATTTTTACTTGTTACACTTTTGCTATACTCTCCCGGCTATACTGTAACAGGACGGCAGGGAATGCAAATAATATCTGTCACGTTCCAAAGGTTATGAACTTTGTGTGTCCCTTTTGCATCCATTTCTGTGATATAATAAAACGGAACGAGATATGCCGGGGGGAGAAAACCGGCGCGGCCAAAATGCGGTGTCATTTTGTTGAAGGAGAGAGACTATGGAAAAATGCAAGAAAATTGATCAGACCGTCCTGCCCTATGTGGTATTGGCGGCGGCCTTTGCCATGATTGCTTACGGCGTTGGCAGAGGGGAAATGGAAATCGTGCTGAATAAGGCAATCAATATCTGCTTCGAATGTAATGGATAGGGGTGAGAGAAAGATGAAAATCACATATGAGATCAAACGGAAGGCCATCCAGATTGCGGCCTTCGGCTTTTCCAACCTGCATCCGGGCAACTTCGCCAAGGGCCAGATTTATAAAGGCAGTTGGAAGCAGTTCTGCAACCCGGGGCTCCACTGCTATTCCTGCCCGGCGGCCTCTGTGGCCTGCCCCATCGGCGCCATGCAGGCGGTGTCCGGGTCTATGGACTTCAATTTCAGCTTTTATGTAGTGGGCTTTGTGTTGGCCATCGGTGCTCTGTTTGGGCGGCTGGTCTGCGGCTGGCTGTGCCCCTCCGGCCTTATCCAGGAGCTGATTCACAAGATCCCCAGCGAAAAGAATATTTCTTACTGCTTGCGGTATTTCACCCGTCCGAAGGACGGATTTCAATTTCCTACACTGCGTACATGACCACGCACAGAATGTGCAAGAGGCTTCCGATATCCACAAAGATGTGGAAAACCGAGTGCATCCATTTTTTCTTGCTGCCAATGCCATACAGCACCGCCCCGACGGTGTAGGCAATGCCACCGGAGAGGAGCAGGTAGAAGCCCGGGGCCGTTAAAACCTCCATGCAAACGCCAGCAAAGGGGATAATGGCCCAGCCCATGCCGATATAGCAGACCATGGAGAAGACCCGGTACTCTTTTAAATCGATGGCCGTTAAGACGGTGGCGATGATGGCCATGGTCCATTCAAAGCCGAAGAGGAACCAGCACAGCTTTGGGTAGGCGGGGCGGATGGCGGACAGGGCGATGACGGTATAGGTACCGCAGATGAGAAAATAGATGGTACAGTGGTCAATAACCTGCATGATCTTCTTCCCCAGCCCCGGCCGCAGGCAGTGGTAGATGCTGGACACGCTGTACAGGGCGATCATACAGAAGCCGAAAATAGCGGAGCCTACAATGCCATACAGGTTTTTATGGAAAGCGGCAAAGACCACGGATAGTGTCAGAGCGCAGACACCCATGGCTCCGCCTACCACATGGGTTACGGTATTCATAATTTCTTCACCGATAGAGTAGCTGGGAAGGGTCCGGTCGGCCAATTTTGTTCTTTTCATACAGGTGACCTCCTTTTGGGTTCGTGCCTCCAGTATAGCACAAATCGGCCGAAAGTGTTCCTACAATGCAGACTCTACCGCTCTACATCGGGAGGAACCCGGATTCTACCGGGAGTAGAGAAAGAAAAATATTGACTTTTTGCAAAAATATAGGTAAAATGCGAATAAAAATACATTTTCAGAGAAGAGAGGACCAGCCCATGAAGAAAACCCCATTCATCACCCTGGACAAGGCCAGGGTGATTATTCAGGAGGTACCTACCCCCTTCCACCTGTACGACGAGGCCGGGATCCGGCGCAATGCCCGGGCGCTAAAAGCCGCCTTTTCCTGGAACAAGGGCTTTCGGGAATACTTCGCCGTGAAGGCCACCCCCAACCCCTATATTCTCAAGCTCCTCCACGAGGAGGGCTGCGGCTGCGACTGCGCCAGCTATACGGAGCTTTTGCTTGCGGAGGCCGTAGGCATTACCGGCCATGATGTGATGTTCTCTTCCAACGTGACCCCGGAGAAGGATATGCGCAAAGCCGAGGAAATGGGCGCCTATATCAACCTGGACGATGCCACCTATGTGGACTTTCTGGAAAAGCTGGGTCCCGTACCGGAGACTGTGTGCCTGCGGTATAATCCCGGCGGCTCCTTTAGCCTGGGCAACACCATTATGGATATGCCCCGGGATGCCAAGTACGGTATGACCGAGGATCAGATGGCCGGGGCTATCAACCGGCTAATGAAGCTGGGTACCAGGCACTTTGGCATCCATGCCTTCCTGGCCTCCAACACCACCACCAATGAGTATTACCCCGAGCTGGCAAGTCAGCTGTTCCGGCTGGCCGTCCGGCTGAAAAACGCCACCGGGGCAGACTTCCGTTTTATCAATCTCTCCGGCGGCATCGGCGTGGACTACCGTCCCGAGCAGCCCGCCTGCGACATTGCCACCATCGGCGCCGGGGTAAGGAAACGCTACGAAGAGATCATGACCCCCGCCGGGATGGGAGATGTGGCTATCTTTACGGAGCTGGGCCGGTTTATGCTGGCTCCCTATGGCCATCTGGTCTCCACCGTGTTGCACCAGAAGCATATCTATCGGGAGTACATCGGCCTGGATGCCTGCGCCGCGGACCTGATGCGGCCTGCCATGTACGGCGCTTATCACCACATCACCGTCCTGGGCAAGGAGGATGCAATCCTGGACCATGTGTACGATGTTACCGGCGGCCTGTGCGAGAACAACGATAAGTTTGCCATTGAGCGGAGCCTGCCCGCCATCGACCGGGGGGACATTGTGGTCATCCACGATACCGGCGCCCACGGCCACTCTATGGGCTACAACTACAATGGCAAGCTCCGCTCCGCGGAAGTACTCCTCCATGAGGACGGTTCCTTCCAGCTCATCCGCCGGGCAGAGACGCCTATGGATTATTTTGCAACCCTGGACTGCACGGAGTTTACCTTCCACAACTGATTGTGCATCCTGCATAAATCTCAGAAAAATTTTCTCCGCATTCCATGTGGACTTCGTCAACAATTGTTCATGCTTTTCCATGTCCCCTGTGCTATAATAATACAGACAAGGGGGTAACCCCCTACGGAAAGGAATTGCGGTATGAACAACATATTGTTTTTTTTGATGCCCAAAGCGATGTGCGCGTACCTATATGACGACTATACCATCCGCCAGGCTATGGAAAAGATGGAAGTGGTCAAATATTCATCCATCCCCATCCTTAACCACAACGGCGAATACCGGGGCACCCTGACAGAGGGCGACCTGTTGTGGGCCCTGAAGTACATCTGCAACATGGATATGCGCCAGGCGGAAGCCCACCGCATCGGCGAGATCAGCCGCCGGAGAGACAATGTCCCAGTCAGGGTCACCACCTCCATGCACGACCTCATCGACCGGGCCTCCACCCAGAACTTTGTCCCCGTGGTAGACGACAAGGATGCCTTTATCGGCATTGTTACGAGACGCTCTATTATCCAGTATTGCAAGCAGACCCTGTTCCCTGAAGACTAACCCCAGTGAAATCCGGCCCGTATTATGGGGCTGCTGCAAAAAATTTTTTGCAGCAGCCCCATTTTGGCGCCTTTGGGCTTCATCAAAGGGTGCATTTTGCGGTGCGCCCGTTGATTTGCCGGGGCTGGGAGGGGAAATAAAGCGTTCCAATCTTGCAATTGGCAACCTTCTCTTGCAAACCTGTGAAAATCAGAGTATACTGTAGCCAAAACAAATGGATGGGAGCGTGGTATCTATGGATGCCTTTGAAACCTATTTTTCTTCCCTGAAGGGTAAGAGAATCGCCGTATTGGGCCTGGGGGTCAGCAATCGGCCTTTGGTCCGTCTGCTGCTGGAATTTGGCTGCGATGTGGTGGGCTGCGACAAGACCCCCCGGGAAAAGCTGGACGAAGAGGTGCTGGACCTGGAGCGCCGGGGCTGCCGCCTTCATGTAGGCGAAGGCTATCTGGACGGGGTAGAGGCGGATATTCTCTTCCGTACCCCCGGAATGCACCCGGGGAATCCGGCCATTCAGGCCCTTCGGCAGCGGGGGGCCAAGGTGACTTCGGAGATGGAGGTATTCTTTGAGGTTTGCCCCTGCAACCTGATTGCCGTGACCGGTTCCGACGGAAAAACCACCACCACCACCCTGACGGCGGAAATGCTGAAGGCCTCCGGCAAAACAGTCTTCCTGGGGGGCAACATCGGGACGCCCCTGCTGCCGCTGTGCCGCCAGATGAAAAAAGAGGATTTTGCGGTGGTGGAGCTCAGCTCCTTCCAGTTGATGGACATGACCCGCAGCGCCCAGCGGGCCCTCATTACAAATCTTGCCCCCAATCACCTGGATATCCACAAGGATATGGAGGAATATGTGGAGGCCAAGAAGAACATTTATCGCTTTCAGGATCAAAACGGCCTTCTGGTTCTAAATGCTGACAACGCCATTACATCAGCGCTCCGGGGCAACGGAAGGACTGTGTTCTTCTCCCGGAAAAAGCCCACAAACGGCGTGTGGGAGGAAAACGGCATCATCTACCGCCACGGAGAGAAGCTTTTGGAGAGCAAGGAAATCCTGATTCCCGGCACCCATAACATCGAAAACTACATGGCGGCCATTGCCTTGACGGAAGGCCTGGTGACGGACGAGGCCATCCGCCAGGTGGCCCGGACCTTTGGCGGTGTAGAGCACCGCATTGAGCTGGTGCGCATCAAGGACGGGGTCCGGTACTATAACGACTCCATTGCCTCCTCTCCCAGCCGGACCATTGCGGGACTGCGGAGCTTCCCGGAGAAGGTGATTCTCATTGCCGGGGGGTACGATAAGCATATCCCCTATGATGTGCTGGGGCCGGAAATCTGCCGCCATGTAAAAAAGCTGTTCCTGGGCGGCGTTACCGGCCCTAAGATCCGGCAGGCAGTGGAGCAGGCCCCGGAATATAAGCCCGGCTTCCCGGAAATTACCGATTGCCCGGACTTTACCTCCGCCACCCTGGCAGCGGCAAAAGCGGCGGAAAGCGGGGATGTGGTGCTTATGAGCCCGGCCAGCGCGGCCTTTGACCAGTTCAAAAACTTTATGGTCCGGGGCGAATACTACAAAAAACTCATCAAGGAGCTGTGAGCATGACCTTTCAGAAAATGGCAAAGACGGCCCGGCAGGTGCTTCCCGCCAAAAGCTGCGGGGCGGTGCTGGTGGCGGCCGGGTCCGCCTCCCGGATGGGGGGCATCGATAAGGTGATGGCCCCCTTAAAAGGGGAGCCGATGATCCTGCGGACGGCCCGGGCCTTTCAGGCCTGTGCGCTGGTAAAGGAAATTGTGATTGTGACCCGGGAGGACCTGGTTGAGCCCATTACGGAGCTGTGCGGGGACCTGGAAAAGGTCCGGGCAGTGGTCAAGGGAGGCAGCAGCCGCCAGGAATCGGTAAAGCTGGGGCTGCAAACCCTTTCAAAGGAGGTAACCCTGGCGGCAGTCCACGATGGAGCCCGGCCCCTTATCTCGGAGGCGCTGATTGACAAAACCATCCGGGCGGCCCATACCTACGGGGCGGCGGCCCCGGCCATCCAGGTAAAGGACACCATCAAGGTGGCGGCGGCGGGGTTCGTGGCCTCCACCCCGGACCGTGGGACCCTGCGGGCGGTACAGACACCCCAGGTCATCGACCGGGACCTGCTGCTGGGGGCCTTGGAGCAGGCGGAAAAGGACGGGGCCAGTGTGACGGATGACTGCTCCGCCGCAGAGCGGCTGGGGATGAAAATTCGTCTGGTAGAGGGAGAGGAACGGAACCTGAAGGTTACCACTCCCCTGGACCTGAAAATTGCAGAACTGCTATTGGAGGAAGAACCATGAGAATCGGACACGGATATGATGTTCACGCTCTGGTCCCCGGCCGGAAGCTGATCCTGGGCGGGGTAGAGGTGCCCTATGACTTGGGCCTGGAGGGCCACAGCGATGCGGATGTGCTGCTCCACGCCGTGATGGATGCCCTGCTGGGGGCTGCCGGGCTGGGGGACATTGGCCTTCACTTCCCGGATACGGATATGCGCTACAAGGGGGCTGACTCCGGAAAGCTCCTGGAATGCGTGGGACGAAAGTTGGAGGCGGCGGGCTTTTCCGTAGGGAACATCGATGTAACCATGATTGCACAAAGGCCCAAGCTGCGCCCCTACATTCCTCAAATGCAGGAGAACATTGCCGCTGCCCTGGGCATCGACCCGGGCAGGGTAAATGTGAAGGCTACCACCGAGGAGCACCTGGGCTTTACCGGGGAAGGCCGGGGTATGTCCTGCCATGCCGTATGCCTGCTTGACGAAAAATAAGAAAAAAACCAAGAAATCCTCCCGTGCATAGAATGTGCCGGGAGGTTTTTTCTATGGAACAGTATCTAATCACCTTCCGCTCGGTGACCTATGCCCAAAGAGGAGAGCGGAGCCTGAAAAGGCGGGGAATTGGGTGCAGCCTGCTGCGCACGCCCAAATGGATGGAGGAGCAGGGCTGCGGCTACGGACTGCGGGTAAGAGGCACCGGCATTTACCGGGCGCTGGAGGTTCTGCGCGGGGATGAAATCGGCTGGCGCAAGGTCTACAATGGAAAAGGGGAGGAAGTGGCCCTATGATCTATCTGGATAACGGGGCCACTTCCTTTCCCAAGCCACGGGCAGTTGTGGGGGCGGTGGCTGCTGCTTTGGAACAGGGAGCCAACCCGGGGAGAGGCGGCTATGGGGCGGCTATGGCGGCCTCCGGTCTGGTGCTGGACCTGCGGGAGGCGGCGGGGGCCTTGTTTGACTGCCGCCCGGAGCAGGTGGTACTTACCAGCAGCTGTACCCACGGGTTGAACATTGCCATCGGCAGCCTGGTTCCGGAAGGGGCCAGGGTGCTGGTTTCCGGCTTTGAGCACAACGCGGTTATGCGGCCCCTGTATGCCCGGAAGGCGGAGGTTCGCATTGCCGGACGAAAGCTTTTTAACTGGGAGGAGCTGTTGGATTCCTTCCGCCGGGAGCTGGACCGGGGCGTGGACGGGGCGGTATTTACCTATGTGTCCAATGTCTTTGGCTACATCCTGCCGGTAGAGGAGATGGCGAGGCTTTGCCGGGAAAAGGGAGTGCCATTTGTCCTGGATGCAGCACAGGCGGCCGGGAGCCTGCCTGTGAGCCTGAAAAAACTGGGCGCGGACTTTATTGCCATGCCGGGACATAAGGGCCTGCTGGGCCCCCAGGGAACGGGGCTGTTATTGTGCGGCGGGCCCGGGAAGCCCCTGCTCTTCGGCGGCACCGGCAGCCAGTCCCGGCTAAAGGAAATGCCCCAGGAGCTGCCGGAACGCCTGGAGCCGGGTACCCTGAATGTGCCCGGGGCGGCGGGCCTATGTGCCGGCATCCGGGAAGTCCGGAGCCAGGGGATCGGAAATATTTTTCAAAGGGAGCATACCCAGGCAATGCGTTTGTGCCGGGATTTAAAACGCCTGGGCTGCCGCGTCTATTGCGGGGAGCACCAGGCGGGTACCGTCTCCTTCCGGGGGAAAAGGGATTGTGAAGAAATTGCGCAAGCCTTGGGGAAGCAGGGCATCGCCGTCCGCGCAGGCCTCCACTGCGCCCCGCTGGCCCACGAAAGTGCCGGAACATTGCACAGCGGCACCGTCCGTGTCAGCTTCGGTCACCAGGCCAGCGACAGGCAGAGAAAGGCACTGGTGGAAGCTCTGGAGAAATTGGAAGGACACAATTAGGCGGCCACGACAGCGGCCGGAGCGAATGTTGTAAATAGGAATCTGCTTCGTCACGATTTGGAAAATGGGGGACGACCATTGCCGTCCCCTATTTTATCCCGCCTGGAGCATATCCCGGGCAAAAATCCCGTATCCACACAAACCGGGGCATTTTCTAAAACGTGAATCATGATGCCAATGAGCTCCTTGTCCGGCAAAATGGGGGAACCGTTCTCGAGTGATTGCCATTATGGACAACGGCCTCAGGAAAAAGCTTTTGGCAGTCACTTGAAATGCGGCCTAATTAAGGATATAATATAGCCACAAGAAAGGAGCGGATACTATGCAGATCATTCCCATGCGTGACTTAAAGAACACCGTTGAGGTGGAGCGCCGCTGTGCGGAAGAAAATGGGCCGGTGTATGTGACGAAAAACGGCTACGGGCGGCTGGTGGTCATGGACATTGAGTATTATGAGCGAACCATGCGAAAGATGTACGAAGCCCAGGCATTGATCGCCGGAATGGAAGACGTGGCGGCTGGCCGCACGGAGGATGGCGCTTCCGTGCTTCAAAACATGAGGGAAAAGTATGGCCTGTGAATTTGGCTATCGGCTGACCGGGAAAGCGGAAGCGGACTTAGACAGTATTCTGTCCTATATGGCTGTCCAGCTTGCCAATTCCCAGGCGGCCGCCGCTTTTCTGGAAAAGCTTCAAGCGGCTATCTCGGAAGCCTGCTTGTTCCCGGAAAGCGGTTCGCCGGTGGATAACGAATTTCTGCCCTGCAAGACCATTCGCAAAAAGCAGGTTGGAAACTATATTCTGTATTATTTCCCGGACGAAAAGGCAGAAATCATCTACATCTTGCGAGTCCTGTATGGCCGCAGAAATTTAGATGAAATTCTGCGGGAGATGAACCTTTTCTAATAATAAGGGGAAATGATTTTATGGGAGCATCAACGAGTGCGCTCGTATTTGTATATCGGAATTTACGGAGGAACATCTGATCAATATGAATATATATGATTTTTGGAAAGCAGTGCTCGGTCAAAATGAGAATGAAATCAGAAAGTATTTTCAGAACGATGCCTATATAAACTGGCATTGTACCAATGAACGATTTAATGTTGATGAATTTATTATTGCTAATTGTGAATATCCCGGTGATTGGGAGGGTAGCGTTGAAAGAGTCGAAACGCTGAATGACCTAATCGTTACGGTTGTAAATGTATATCCCAAAGGCAGAAACGCTTCTTTTCATGTCACGTCTTTCATAAAAACCAAAGAGGATAAAATCATTTCAATGGATGAGTATTGGGCAGACGACGGGAATGCTCCACAGTGGAGATTAGACAAACATATCGGAAAAGCAATTAGATAAATTCCAGGTTATGGGAAAGAAATGGGAAATGAACATGGAACATTTGGAGAATGCGCAGAACAATTCAGAAATGATTATCTACACAACAGCGGACGCTCAGCGGGGTTGAGCGGGATTATCTCGACGCAATACAATTATTGGAGCCCAAAAAGGCCAAAAGGGAAGCTGACAGTTATGTCCAAGCCCATGGGTGTCAGTGCGTGTAAAGTAACCAGCAGCTTGCCGGAAGAACTGCAACGGCAGCTGCCGTCGATTGAAGACATTGAAAAACGGATCCAAAGGGAATAATTTCACGGGGATGACATTTGCTGTCCCTGTATTCATAAATCGGGAATTTGTGGAGGTAAGTATGATAGTACCTGTAGATGAAACAAATCTTCTTCAAGCCGCAACCATCCATTCAATAT
>CAKTHQ010000007.1 GCA_934565415.1 uncultured Oscillospiraceae bacterium | reverse complement strand
GCAGACGGAGCGGCTGACGCAGATGACCAAGACGCTGCTGGAGATGAGCAATTTGCAGCAGGTGGCGCGGAACGAGCGGATCCAGCTCGCTCCCATGATCGAGGAGATCTTCACAGATCTTGCGCCGCTCTCAGATAAGCTCGGCGTCACGCTGACGGCGGAGGGCGACGGCATTATGACCGGCAGCGATGCACTGATCTACCGGCTGATCTTCAACCTGACGGAGAATGCTGTCAAGTACAACCGGCCGGGCGGCTCGGTACGGGTTTCTGTCACTCAGGAGTTGGAAAAGCTCCTGCTCCGCGTCTCCGACACCGGCTGCGGCATCCCGGAGGTGTATCAGCGCAGTATCTTCCAGCCCTTCTTCCGGGTGGACAAGTCTCGCAGCCGGGAATACGGTGGCGCAGGACTGGGGCTCTCACTGGTATGGGAAATCGCCGACCTCCACGGCGGCTCCGTTTGGGTAGAGAAAAGTTCGGAGAAGGGCACGACCATTGCGGTGGAGTTGCCAACGCAACAATCAACGAAGCCCTAAAACCATTTTATTCGTTTTTCGCCGCTTCGCTTGCCGCCCTACGGCGTTCCTCTTTTCCACAACGGGGATATCCAAAATACGACACCTCTGGAAAATTCAAAAAGGTTGGCCCCTCCCAGGTTATCAAAATCTTATCAGGGATGATAAGCGTTGAAAGGATTATACGGAAATTATTTTTCTTCTTTGTGCCACTTTTTCAGCACATTTTCTACCTGACGAATCAATTGCTCCTTGTTCGGCATATACAGCACATACCGGGACGCAAAGATGTTGTTTGGCAGCCCACCCAAGGCGTACTCTGCGGTAATGCTGTCCTTTTCTGTGCAGAGAATAATACCAATGGGCGGGTTATCGTCCAGGTCGTTGACCTCGCTGGCATAGTAATTCAGATACATATTGATCTGCCCTGCGGCCTCCGGGGTCAGCTTTGTGGTTTTCAGCTCAATCAGGACGTAGGCCCGAAGAATCTTATTATAGAACACCATATCCACATAGTAGTGGGTATTGTTCAGCGTCACACGCTGCTGGGTTCCCACAAACATAAAGCCCCGGCCCAGCTCCAGCAGGAATTTCTCGATCTGCTGTACCAAGGCTCTCTCCAGGTCACTTTCCAGAAAGGGCTTGTCCTCCGGCAATCCCAGAAATTCAAAAACATATGGGTCCCGTATCACATCCGCCGGTTTTGCAAGTTCATTTCCGTTTAATGCCAGTACGAGAATCTGCTCTTTATTGACCTCTCCTTTGGACAACAGCAGCCGTTCAAACAAGGAGCTATCCACCTGACGCTTCAGCTCCCGGACAGACCAGTTTGCGTTGACTGCTTCCTTCTCGTAAAAGCTGCGCTTATCCGGGTCGGAAATGGAAAGTAACTCGCAATAGTGGGACCAGCTCAATTTAACAGACACTGTCTGTTGAATTTGATAGGTCTGATAAAAACGCCGCATGAATTGAATATTGGATACGGAAAAGCCCTTGCCAAACGTATTTGTCAATTCCTTAGCCAGTACCTTCAACGTCCGCTTCCCATAGTCTGCCCGTTCCGGGGCGGACTGCTCATATTCACAGATGATCCGACCAATATTCCAATAGCTGTTCAACAGTTCAGAATTGACCTCTCTGGCAACATTCGCCCTCGCGGAATCCAAGACGGTTTTTATTTCCTGGATTACCGCAGAAATTTCACTGTCCGGTCTCAAATCAGCATTGCCCATCGTAAAACCGCCTTTCAAGCTGCTATTTTTCTCTTGACTTATGCTTCTATTATATGCTGCATTGAGGAGACTGTCAAATATTCGTCACGACAATTGCATGAGTTAAAATTTTTTGAACAAATCTCCGGCAAAAGCCTGTAGGGGCGGCTACCGGCCGCCCGAAATGTATCGGGATTGAGCTGTTTATACGAAACACTCAGGCCCATTGGTTTTCGG
Source organism: uncultured Oscillospiraceae bacterium (assembly GCA_934565415.1). Lineage (GTDB taxonomy): Bacteria > Bacillota > Clostridia > Oscillospirales > Oscillospiraceae > Faecousia. The sequence continues at coordinate 71,403 of CAKTHQ010000007.1, read as the reverse complement.
GCGGCTGGTATGTAGTGGAAAATGTCAACTAGAATACTACTGGTTATATAAATACATCTGAATCCTCTGGACATACCCATACGCATTCTTAATTCGACTATATACATCATCGTTAAAGAACAAGTCGGCTCTCCATGACTGGAATGCTGCAATATGAGCATCTATATCCGTGAAGAAATAGTCTGTTACGTTGTAAGCGATATATTGACTGTCTTCGTAGACAATATGCTGCGCCAGGTCATTGATTGGAACAAGCTGACCATGAATCAAAGTATATGCGTCCGCTGCCTGACATTGCTGAGCGTCATAAACCATAACATAGCCAATTCTGATCGCGTCGCCCTGAACTCGGTAGCAGTCCGCCTGACTTTGCGGAACGACCACAGAAAATACAATAGCGGTATCCTCCCTGGCGGCTCCCACAGGGAAAAAGAAATCATCCACGGAAGATTCCTGTAGGCCAATCAACTGATACTGCACATTTTTCGGCAGATTACTGTCGAAGATCGTCCCTTCAGGTGGATCGTCACACAAAAGGCATGGAGCCGGTGATACCGGATGAATCACGTTTTTGCCGGAATTCTGAACCAGCTCCGCACACGCCTCATAGTATTCACTGTACAACTCCCGCCTCGCCTGCGGGTCTATCGGCGTATCAAAGAAACGCTGTAAATCCGGTTCAACCTCTTTTGCCAAATCAGGGCTGGCTTTTGACGAAGAAATGGGATTGGAATACACAGGCTCCTCATCCTGCTTTTCAAAAAAGTCCACGCTGCATATCCAGTCCTGTCCGAACAAGAAGTTATTATTTGTCAACACAAAATAATAGGAATCACTGCTCAGCGGCACTTCAAGCTCAGTCACATCATATGCGTTGGACAAATCAATGGTCATAATTCCGCTGCCATGTGCGGGAATTTTCGTCCCGCTGAAACGCACTTTTCCCTTTGCGAGAACCTCCTGATCTGTAGACCAGCGTTTTAGTTTCACAGATTCCTGGAAATGGAGTATTTTGTCGGATTTGTTTACAACAGCGATTTCAACAATTCCGTTTCCCTGATAGGTTGCGTTCAATGATAGATCATCCCCGGAAAAGCTGTTGAACAAAATCGGCGCACAGGCAGCAAAGGCCAGCGCCATGATCGCTGCCGCAATGAAAACAGCAATCCACTTTTTTGAATTGGTACGTGCCTTATTTTGTTCGGAATGTGCCGCTAAAATATAGCAATCCCGAATCTCTCCAATGGCATCTTGAAGTTGCATGGCATTCATAAATTGATTCCCTCCTTTTTTAATCGACACTTCAATTTCTCCCGAATTCTCAGCAAAATTGTTTTCACATTGCTTTCACTGTAAGAATACCGCTGGGCAATTTCCGCAATGGAATCACAATACCAGTAACGGCATACAAAAATACGGCGTTGTGTTTCCGGTAAATCCGCCAGAAAATCATTGAGGACGGATACCAGCACATGATAATCGATCTGTTCATCAAGCGCAGAGCCACCGGGAATACAACCCGCCAATTCATCCAGGGACAGGTCTGCTTCCGTTCCGCCTCGTTTTCCTGCGATATTCATACGGTGCTTTTTCAGCGCCAGTCTTCGTGTAATCTTTCCGAGATATGTAGATAATGCATTGGGTTTATGGGGTGGAATGGAATTCCAAGCGCCCCAATAAGTATCATTTACGCATTCTTCGGAATCCTCATACTGCGCGAGAATGTGATCAGCAATGGAAAATAGATACCTTCCGTACTTCTTTTCCGTTTCTGAGATGGCTGTTCCCTGCCGTTTCCAATACAAATCAACAATTTGATTGTCGTTCACTTCTTACCCTCCTTTTTGCATTCTGGGCCCTTCACTATATCTACTCCCAATTTTTCCTAAATGGTTACATTCAATTCTGTGATTATCATTTCATACGGGGCAGCATTCTTTTCCAGAACGTTTCTTTTCGTCCATTATCTTATATTTTCTGTCAGAATTAAAGAGCTATAACAGAAAAGGAGCTAACTGACGAATGGGATCAGTTAGCTCCTATTTTTATGAATTATGAAAAGATGTTGCCAAAACGTTGCCAGCGGCAGCCTCAGGATTCAAAAAGCATTGATTTCTCTAGTGCTTTTTCCCCCTGTGCAAATCATTCCCACTCGCCAAATGAATCTCATTTCTAAACATTTTTGTTTGGATGATTTGATTTCATTTGACATGGTTTGGTTCGCATTATCCTGATCCTATGTGTTTTCTGAGTTTTTGCTATCAAAAAGCTATCAAAGGATGCTATCATCCAGGAAAAAACTTAGTTTTTCGTATCTGTATTATGCCAGTAATTCATAGAATGTGCAAGGGCTATTTACCAAAATTCATAGTTTTTCTAATTTGGTAAATAGGATGAGGCTATAATGCGTCTCATACACCATTTCTAAACTCTGCGAAACCGATGCCATAAAACAGTCCTCGCACCATTTTCTCATGCTCCTGCATGAACGGCCTGGGCGATGGAGCTTTCCACAAAGCTGTTCAGCGTCATGTTATGGGACATGGCGGCAACCACCGCCTGTTTGTGCAGCTCCGGGGAAATGCGGACATTAAAGCTCCCTTTGTAAGCCCGCTCCGGCTCTTTGCCCTGCTGGGCGCACAGCTCCAAGTAATCGTCCACCGCACCATGAAAATCTGCGATCAACTCTTGAGCGTTGTTTCCCTCATAAGAAACCAACGCTCGGATGCCCAGAACCTTGCCATAGAACAGAGCATCTTCTTCCGAAAACTCCACACTGCCGAGATAGCCTTTGTATTCCATCGTATTATTCATAGAAGTCCCTCCTGTTCCAGAATTTCAATCAACTGCTTTACTTGGTACTCTAATAATTCCTTGTGAGGGTGCGGTTTATGCATCAAGATAGGAGGATGATCATCAGACACAAACATGATTCGTGAACCGCTGGTACGGCCTTTATTAGAACGCTCGTAGTGAAAGTACCGCAATAAGCTCTCTGCATCATCGAAGGTAAATGTTTTGGGCTTCGCTTTTAAGCGTTCAATGAGTTTCTCTTTCTGTCCCATGGAATCGTCCCCTCCCTTTGCTAATTCATTATACTACACCGTGATTGAGAATGCAACTGTTTTTAGTGACAAATTTTCAAGTACCATAAACAGTTAGACGTTTTTTTGATGATTTACTTAGCAAAATTGAAAACTATTTCAAGCGGATGCCCAGACGGCCCTTTTTGACGGAAAAGGTTTTTCCGCATTCAGGCATAATCAAAAACCTCTGCCGCACCCGATTGGGAACGCAGCAGAGGTTTTTGCTATCATATTGCTATCAAACCAGCCGTGGCAAATCAAAAAGTTGTGATTTGCCTAAGGCTTTTTCGCCCAAGCATCACGAATTATTTATTCCCACTCGTTCTTGAGATGCATCGCTTAAACAGTTTTGCTTAACAAGCGTTACTCAAGTTCTTCTAGGTATTTTGATTATTCATATTATCATAGCTATACAGCGGATGATTATCAAAATCTTATCAGCGGTGATAAATTCTATTAGGAGAGGAAGCAACACATCACTGGGGCTATCTTGCCGCCGCAGCATCGTTCTTGGACAGCAGATACACACAATATTGGTTCATGCTGATGCCCTCCCGCTTGGCGTGTTCGGTCAGGGACTTGTGCAGGCTTTTGGGAATTCTCAGCTTGAACTGGCCGGAGTAGCTTTCCAGATCATCCGGCTCCCGGATGGGGATACCGTCCTCCAGCGCGGCTTCAAGCCAAGCCCGCTTGGCATCCTGAGCGTTCGCTACCGCAGATTCCACCGTTTCTCCACAGGTGATGCACCCCGGGAGGTCCGGGTAGGACACCACAAAGCCGCCCTCGGCACGATCTTCTACAATCTCCATGCGGTAAGGCAGGGTAAGATATTCATTCAGTGTTTTCATTGACACCCTCACTTTCCACAACTTGTTTGACCATCTCTACATAAACCTTTTTGATGGGTTCGTGCCTCGGTATGGTAATCGGCTGGCATCCAGGCTTTCGGAATGTATAGTGACTGCTGCCGCCTCTGGGAGCGTTCATCACATACCCAAAGGATTCCAAAACCTTTCGCAGCTCCTCAAATCGGAGGTCCTTGCTCAGGGAACAGATTCTTTCCAGTAGCTTATCCCATTTTGACATTGCAATCCCTCCTGTTCCTATATTATATGTGGTGTTATATATGGTGTCAAGTATTTTTTAAAAATAATCCATATCGTTCAAATTTTTTGAAATAAGCTTTGTATTTTCGCCTCAATGTGTTATAATGTTCTCGCGACACAGTTTAATTATTTTCCCGGCAGGCATACTTTTGGTAAAAATGTATGCCTGGTCATCATACCCTGCTGGGAATGAACTGTGTCGCAACAGGACCGAGCTGCGTTTTTCGGTGCGCAGTTTCGGCTGCGCACTTTTTATTTCCAAACGCATCATATATTACAGAAATGCGGTGGTTGACTATGGCTGTAAAATTCACCTCGGTAAAATGCCCAGAATGCGGCGCAAATCTTCCTATTGAGGTAGGGCGTGAACGTGTTTTCTGTTCCTACTGTGGAACTCCCGTCATCATAACAAACGAAAATGAGAAAGTTATCCGTCATATTGACGAGGCCAAAATCAAGCGGGCAGAAACGGATAGAATGATACAGCTTGAACAACTCGAACTTGAAAAAAAGCGTTTGAACCAAGAAATAAGAGACGCAGATCGAGCGAGCAAACTCCAAAGTGTCCTTACAAAAATCTGGATTGTCTTTGTGGTCATTCTTTTCTGTATTTGTATCGGACTGATTTTCATTCAAGGGAATGACGATGATATGCCTGGCTGGGCTGCGGCTTTCCTATTTTTGTTCTACATTGGTGCTCCAATAGCGGTAGGTGGAGGAATCCTTGTCTTCAAGGTACTCCCTGAGAAAACAAACCAGAAACGGCTCATCAGTCAAGGCGGTATTCGATTTCCAAAGAAGTTGGAACCATTTAACGAACAGGACTTTCATCATATGAGCAAGGTACTAGAGTCATCCGGCTTTAACAATGTTGAATGCATAAATAAGCACGATGTGATATTGGGAATATTTGCCAAGGCAGACCAGGTCGAAACTGTTTCCGTTGACGGTAAGGAAATAACCTCCGGTGGAAAGATTTATCTTCCAGATACCCCTATCACAATAACCTACCATGGGAAATGAGGAACACATTATGAAATGTCAAAATTGCGGTGCAGATTTAGATGACGGAGTTCTGTTTTGTCGTGAATGTGGTGCCAAAGTTGAAATGCAGAAAAAATACTGTCGTGAATGTGGAAAGGAAGTTCCTGTTGACGCACGTTTTTGTTCGTACTGTGGCGCAGATTTAGGTGCCATCCCCGTTTTAGGCCAGCCCGTGTCAGACGAGGAAGCCGAAACTCATACTTCTGGAAATGAAGAAAATTCAGCACATACACAGCCCTCCCATCCAAGCAACGATGCGGAACATAACACCGCAGTAACCTTTTGGGAGAAAATTGCAATGAAACTGCGGACGTTTTGGAACGGACTTGACAATTTTTCCAAGGTATTTACAATTGCATCTGTCATAGTAGTGCTACTATTATTGATTTCTTTTGCTTCCCACAATGCAGTTGCAGCCTTTTTCTCCATCCTTCAAATCGCTGGCCTTGTCATATCGATGCTGTGGCATAAGGGCATACTTAATCCACCCCAGGAATGGCTGAAGTATATTACACTGGCAATCGCTGTTCTTTTTACTGTCCTAAATATTACGAGTTATTCTTGGGGTAAGAATAAAGTTGTTGAGGGACCTAATAAATCCGCTGTTCCAACCGGCGAAACTAATATTACTAACACTATTGTTTCTCCACCGTACAATGCTGCTGACTGCCTCGGTCAAAACTATGACACAGTAAAGAACGACTTTATTTCAGCTGGATTTACCGAAATTTACACCGATGCCGTAGAAGACCTTTCTTACTCTGAATCTGACAGAATTGATACCATCGAGTCCATCTCCATCGGTGGTAACAACAGCTTTTCCGATAGCGAACAATTCAGTAAATCTGATAGAGTAGAGATTTCCTACCATGCTTACAAAAAGGTCAGCGTATCCATTGACGTGGACTTCCTGTCAAATCTTTTCTTCGATAAGTACGGCGTTATCCTTTGCCTCAACGGAGAAAAAATAGGAGAACTGGCACATGGTGAGGATAAATCTTTCTCTCTGGAAGTTTCACCTGGTACATATACACTTGCGTTTCAGAAGAAAGATGATAATTCCTGTGCAGGCTCCATCGAATTAGATGTAAAGGGCGATGTGAACGCTTCTGTTCAGATCAGCTGTCAAAACGACAGTGTTCGTGTAACGCCCCTCTATATTGAGAAACTTGGCGAAATTCACGAGGGGGAAATTATGATGCCCCAAGCACTATCCTCCTTCAAGTATAAAAATTACCTAAATGTTCAGAATACTCTTGAAAATTTAGGTTTTACAAATATTTCTACCGAAATTCTATACGATATTTATTGGGGTTGGACAGACGAGGGTGAGGTTGAGAGTGTCACCATCAACGGGAATACCAACTGCGTCAGAGGAGATATATTCCCTGCAGATGCACCAATCATTATTACATATCATATGAAGCAAGAGGATGATCCAAATCGCCCAGTGGAGTCCACTACACCAGCAACACAGCCAGTATCAGAAGACAAGTCAGTTTCTTATTCTACAAATACAACAGATACATACAAAAATGGGAATTCTGGTATCTACGCTTATAAGAGCATCGGCAACAGCTATGACAACTACTGGATTATAGATTTTGATGATGGCTATGTATATTCTTTTACTGAAGGGCTCGGTGACAATAGCTGTTCAAAATATGCCATCGAATCCGGCGATTTGAACTCTACACTTACGTTTTCTATACATTCAGACGGCACAACGTATCAATGGTTTGCATTCTTCAAATGGAAAAATCAACCAGACCATTTAGTCATTGTGGATGATGATAATTTTGATTATGATTTCTATCCGACCAACTTATCCGATGCTCTCCGACTAAGAAAGCAAAAAAATATTACCTTATATTGATGCGGAATTCATCAGTTTTAACCTATATATCCTCCCCATACTAACTGATATGCGGTTTAGTAAAGCGTGTAGTCTGCTTCCCTAATCTCAGGGAGCAGACTACACGCTATTCATCTCTCCAACCGCCGATACTCCGTCGCATCATCCAGATACTTCCGAACATCCCCATGCAGCACCAACTGCGCATATCCCATCGGATCACGGTCAATCAGCCAATCCAATTCTGATCTTTGATACATATTCTCCGCGTATTCATCCTCCACCGCTGGTGTGTAGATAGACACCACCCGTCTATCCGCACACCGCAACTCCACGCAGGCGGTATCCATATTGAATCTGCAAGATAGAAATTTCATTTTGCTGTCCTCCTTAAATTCTGTGTGTTCTTTTTTGCCAGCGCACTGGCTACTTGCCGTCTCTTTTCGCTGTAAGGTGCCGTCAAGCGGATGCCAAAACGGCCCTTTTTGACGGCAAAGGTTTTGCAGCCGTTCCCATCGTCGTCCAGTTGACGGCATTCTGCGGGATATATGGCGGCAAAGTCCGCCAGCCGCTTTTTGAAGTCTGTATTGTAGGTGCAGATTTCCACAAAGTCGTCTGCTTCTGTGAAATAAATGCTGGTTCTCTTTTGCTTCTTGGTAAGTCCTGTTTTCATAAGTACCTCCTGAATCTGTAAATTTTTTCCGACTCTACACCCGGAAATAACTGCTGATTTTCAGATGGGGAGCGCCCGAATGATACGCTGTTCTATTCTGACGCTCCCATCCGTTTATTTCCGCTTTTCCCGGGTCTACACGGGATTTATCGTGCCTCGTCCCTTGAACGGCCCATATCCCTGTTTTTACCGAAGAATCTCCCCAAATCGTACCGATCAATGATGGCATTATAGACTCGGAGCTTGTCCCGGAGGGCATCATTTTCCTTTTCGATTTTGTGGAGTTTCATCTGGAATTTGGGAGAGCGATAGTAGGACAATTCTTCTCGTAGGGAAGCGATCTCCGCTTTCAGCTCGTTAATCAGGCCCTTGGCGGCATCCAGTGCCTTTTGAAATACCCCCTCCCGCTTCTCCTGGGCAATGTACTTTTTCGCTGTTGCCTTCAGGGCTTCGTACTCCTTGCGTTCCAGGATCACCTTTGTAGAGGACAGGGGAACGGGTTTGGCTTCGATTGCATCTACTTTCTGAATGGCCACCTGCTGCTTTTGGTATCGTTCAAGTTTCTTCCCCAGAGCAGCAGCCTCCTGGGCTTTTTGGGCTGTTTGCTCTGTCAGGCCCTCCAAGCGCTCCTGCTCCCGCTCTACCTTAAATTGGGTCACAGTCAGATGTTCCTCAGAGCTGCCACGTTCGCCACGCTCCAGGTCTGTGTATCCGGCACTGCGCATGGCGTTGAAAAAATCGTCCTGTAGGACTGAATAGGACTTTTTCAGAACAGGCTTGCCAGACTTGGTGAGCAGTGGCTGTCCATCCTCTCCGATTGCCGGCTGGGAAGCCCACTTCTTACTCATACTGACCTGGTGAATCCGCTCCTTAACGGTTCCCACCAGGGTCGGGTCTTTGCAGCGCTTTGTCCAGCGGACTTCTTTTTCTACCACAGGGATATAGACCACATGGAGATGATAATGGTAGACATCCTCTCCTAGCTTCTCAGACATGGCACGATTCCGTTCATCGGCGTGCATCACAGCCGAGAGGATATACTGTTCACCGCCTACGATGCTCACGGCGGCCTTGTAGGCATCTGCGTAGAACTGCTTGGCGAAGTCATAGCCGTCGTGGTTATAGAAATAGGCGGAGTTTACATCGAACACCAGCTCCCCGAACTTCTCCGCATCCGCTTTCAAGCCACGGGTGGAAATAGTGCCGGAAGCTACCATTTCATCAAACATGGCGGCATAATCTCCTGTGGGGGATTTGAAGTGGACGTTCATTTTCGTTCGCTCCGGGACTATATCTTGATTTACATAACTTTCTTTCTGCCGCTCATTGTGAGCCTGTGCGTTGCCCACTTTGGCAGCTGTCATCTTTGCGTTTCTTGCGCTGGTACGGTCAATACCGTCGCCTCTTGCCATAGGCAAAATACCTCCTGAATTTAGATTTTTGAAGAATGTAGGTTGCAGGGGGACACTTCTGCGGAAGTGTAATAACCCACTATGACACTTTCATCCTGCGGCTGCAAAGTGCCGTGGGCTCTCCGAGGGGGATGCGGCTCCTGCGGGAGCCTTGGCCGCAGCGACGATACACCGTATCATCGACTGCGGCATGGGTGCCATCGTCTCCGCACGTTCTGTGCTGCACCGCTGCCGCCCACAGCCAGGGAGTGGCTACTCCCTGGCTGACCATCTCCCGGTCTGCGGACCGTCCGATGGGGACGGGGGATGCGGGGAGAATGTGACGGTTGTGACGATTGTGACGATTGTGACGGTATTTTGGATACCGCCCCCGCTGTCGTTTTAATCGTCACAACCGTCACCAATCGTCACGCCTCCTGCTTTCGCAGTCGGATGGCACTTCCGTTTCTGGTGCGCTTCACGGTGTATTCCACACCATATTCGCTCAACAGCTCCCCGGCCTTTACGTTGAGCTGCCGGGTTAGGATATTTGGCGGCATTTTCTCTTGGAGCAGCGCTGCCAACTCGGTAGCACTGCCGTTCCACTCCGGGGCAGCAACCGTCAAAATTCCGGCAACCTTTTTGAGAAACGGGTCAGGTGGCTTTTTCCAAAGCTCTGTTTCTGCGTGATCCAAGTCCCAGGAAAGCTTCTCCACATTTCGGGTCAAGTGCAACCGCTGATCTGGCTGATCTCGACCCACAATGTCCAGTGTGGCATTCTGGTCTGTACGCTTTTCCTTTTGGAGCAGGAACGCACCATCCGCACACCCAAGCAATCCTGTTGTACCGGAGATCATCTCAAACTTATCTCCGGCCTGCTGCTTCCTGGTGTGATGCACCAGCAGAAGGCAAATTCTGTTTCTGTCCGCGAACTGCTTCATCTTCCCCACAATCTCATAGTCGTTGGCATAACTGTAGGCATCCGTACTGACCTCTCGAATCTTCTGCAAGGTATCAATGATAATCAGGCGGGTATCAGGATGCTCGCGGATGAATTTTTCCAACTGTTCGTCCAGTCCCGCCCCCAGCTGCTTGGCGCAGATGGCAAAGTGGAGCTTGTCCGTTCCCTCCACACCAAACATTCGGGACATTCGTTCCTGCAATCGCTGGTAGTCATCTTCCAAAGCCAGATACAAAACCGTTCCCTGGTGGACCTCATATTCCCAGAGCTTTTGCCCTGTACTGACATGGTAGGCCAGCTGCGCCATAAAGAAGGATTTACCAACCTTTGGCGCACCGGCAAACAGATATGTCCCCGCATAGAGCAAACCGTCAATAACCGCCTGCTTGCCCTCATAAACTGTCTCGTACAGTTCATTCATAGAAACCGTATGCAGATATGCCGGGTCCTGCATTCTCTGCATCTGGAGGAAAAATTTTTCTTGAGAAATGTCCTCCAGGTCATTGATTTCCGGTGTTTCACCTGCTATAATTTGAGTAGTTTGTGATTGGATTGACTGCCCTGCATCTGCGCCAACAGATGCGTCAAGGGCGGTCTTTTCTTTTTCGTCAATCATCCGCATCGTCCCCCTTTATTCCGTTCATGGTAACGGCAATGAGGTCGATGGTACGAAGCAGTTCATCGGCAATACAATCCCCCGCGGCAATTCGTTCCAGTTCCAAAAGAATTGCTGCCATCTGGTTTTTAAGCGCCTTGTAAACCCTGGGATTTGGCTGTACCACTACCTCGCGTCCCATACACTTGCGATAGCAATATTCCTGTTTGGGAAGTCCCGACAAAGCAACAGCCTTGTTCAGCTCCTCGTTTTCTTCCGGCGATACCCGGAATCCTACAGTGATACTGCGGAATCGATTGTGCTTGTCTACATTCTTTGCTGACATCAATATCACGCTCCTTTGTTAATATCGTCCAGTTTGCTCGCCATCTCTTTTTGCTTGGAGGGAAACAGATGGGCATACCGGTAAGTGATTTCAATACTTTCATGTCCTACCCGATCAGCAATAGCCACTGCGGAAAATCCCATGTCGATTAACAGGCTGATATGGCTGTGTCTCAGATCATGGATTCTAATACGCTTAACTCCTGCTGCCTTGGCACCTCTGTCCATTTCGTGGTGGAGATAGCTCTTGGTCACGGTAAAAATACGGTCCTTCTTTTTTAGTCCATACTGCATTTTGAAGAACTCCTGGATTTGTGTACATAGGAACTCAGGCATCTGAATCGTACGGTTGCTTTTCTTGGTTTTCGGTGAAGTCACGATGTCTTCGCCCTTGAAGCGCTGATACGTTTTGCTGATTTTAACCGTACCATGTTCAAAATCAAAATCGGCCGGTGTCAGCGCCAACAGCTCACCCTCCCGGATACCTGTCCAGTAAAGCATTTGAAATGCGTAGTAAGAAACAGGCTTGTCCATCATTACCTCTGAAAATTTCTGGTACTCCTCCTTCGTCCAGAACAACATCTCCTTACGTTCCTCATTTCCCATATTTCCGGCTTTGGCCGCCGGATTGGAATGTAGATCATAATACCGAACTGCATGGTTGAAAATAGCAGAGAGCTGATTGTGCAGCGATTTGAGGTAGGTCTGCGAATAGGGTTTGCGCTTTTCATCCCGGTAAGCAAGCAGCTCATTCTGCCAGGCAATTACATCCTTGGTAGTAATTTCGTTGATCTTGCGCTTTCCGAAATAAGGAAGTATTTTGGTCCTGATGATATGCTCCTTGGTCTGCCAGGTACTTTCTTTCAGCCTTGCCTTGAGGTCTGTGGTGTAAATCTCCACAAATGCCTCAAACGTCATATCCAGGTCCCCGGCACTTTGCTGCTGGAACTTCTGCTCCCATTCCAGTGCTTCCCGGCGGGTACTAAACCCTCGTTTACACTTTTGTTTTCGTTCTCCTGTCCAGTCCGTGTACTGCGTAACCACATACCACGAATTGTTTTCTTTGTTCTTATAGGCTGGCATTCAATTCTTTCCTTTCTGCTCCATAGAGCCTTTCGTTGAAATACTGGCGGTTGACTCTTCCTGCGATGGTAATAAACCCTTTTGCTTTCAGTTCTTCGTTCAGCTGGCGAATGATCTTATAGGCGTAGGGCTTAGACACATCTAGTTCCTTTGCGACTTCCTCTACTCGTATGAATTTGTTTTCCATGGCACTCACCTCCTTTCAGCGTATAGTTGTCTTCTTTCGTGTCGGAATACTTGCTGGCCGCCATCCGATTTGCCCGGGCGGACAACATTAAACATATTCGCTTAATATTGCTTCTGCATTATACTAAACAAATACAGTTATGTCAAGAGGCTTGAGAGAGAATATTAAGCAAAATTATTTAATATATCTTGACATAGCCTAAACATATATGCTATGATAGCGAAGCAAACCTACATAGGAGTGATTGACTATGGCAATCGGTGAAAGAATTCGTTTTATGCGCAATCTTAGGGGCATGACCCAGCGCTGGCTCGGACAGGCCGTGGGATTTCCTGCAAAAACCGCAGATATTCGTATGGCTCAATATGAGTCTGGCACCAGAACTCCCAAAGAGGATCTGGTGAACGCACTTGCAAATGTCTTGGAGGTTTCCCCGCTGGCACTGAAAATCCCTGACATAGACAGTGATCTCGGTTTTATCCACACGCTTTTCGCCATTGAGGATATTCATGGAGCCAGAGCGGAAAAGCAGGGAGACGAGGTTCATATCATTTTTGATGGCAACAAGCGGAACATGGATGCGTCTGTTTACGAAATGCTGTCTGCCTGGGCTGAACAGTCCGAAAAGTTCAGAAACGGCGAGATCAGCAAAGAGCAGTACGACCATTGGCGCTACACGTTCCCCGCAGAGGACACCACACAGATTTGGGGCAAAGTACCCTCACAGGAATTTAGCGATGCATTTGTGAAGTCGCTGAAAAAGTATATTAACGATTAAAGCAGGACGCAAAAAAAGCCCGTACTGACCATCCGATCAGTACGGGCTAAAATGCTAATATGAATCCTTGTGAGACGGGGAAAATTATCCCTTACCCACAAACCACTTGCAATGCAGAATAATCGCACTGCAGTGGAATCTTATCAAAACCTTATCAGAGGTGGCTGGAGGCATTCAAAAAACCGTTGGTATGTCTACACTTTTTCGGTTTTTGCCTATCATTCCCACTCCACCGTCGCAGGCGGTTTGCTGGTCACGTCATACACTACCCGGTTAATATGCTTGACCTCGTTGGTGATCCGGTTGGAGACCTTTGCCAGAAGGTCGTAGGGGATCCGGGCCCAGTCGGCGGTCATGAAGTCATCGGTGGTGACGGCACGGATGGCCAGGAGGTGGTCGTAGGTGCGGTGGTCGCCCATGACGCCGACGGTGCTGACGCCGGGGAGGACACAGAAGAACTGGGCCATCTGGGTCTCGTAGCCGGTTTTTGCCATCTCGTCCCGGAGGACCCAGTCGGCCTCCTGGAGGATTTTCACCTTTTCGGCGGTGATTTCGCCGATGATCCGCACGCCCAGGCCGGGGCCGGGGAAGGGCTGGCGCCATACCAGCTCGTGGGGGATGCCCAGCTGCTCGCCTACCCGGCGGACCTCGTCCTTGAAGAGGCTGCTCAGGGGCTCGATGATGTCCAAAAACTTCACATCCTCGGGCATTTTGACCTTATTGTGGTGGGTCTTGATCTTGTCGGCGTTGCCCTTGCCGGATTCGATGCAGTCGGGGTAGATGGTGCCCTGGGCAAAGAAGGCATCGTCGCCGCCCTGGCGCCGGACTTCGTCCCAGAAGACCTTATAGAACTCGGTGCCGATGATCTTCCGCTTCTGCTCCGGGTCTACAACGCCCTTCAGGCACTCCAGGAAGTGCTCCTGGCAGTTGACCCGGACAAAATGCATATCAAAAAGGCTCGTAAAGGTCTTCTCCACGAAGTCTCCCTCGTCCTTGCGCATGAGGCCCTGGTCTACGAAAACGCAGGTCAGCTGATCGCCTACGGCCCGGCTGATGAGACCGGCGGCAACGGAGGAGTCTACGCCGCCGGAGAGGCCCAGAATGACCTTCTTATCCCCGATGCGCTCCTTCAGGGCCTTGACGGTATCCTCGATGAAGGAATCCATCTGCCATTCGCCCTTGCACAGGCACACATTGTACAGGAAGTTCCGGAGCATTTGGATGCCGAACTGGCTGTGGGTGACCTCGGGATGGAACTGGACGGCGTACAGCTTCTTTTCTTCATTCTCCATAGCCGCCACGGGGCAGTTGTCGGTAGAGGCGGTGACCTGGAAGCCCTCCGGCAGGGTGTCCACCCGGTCGGTATGGCTCATCCACACGATGCTGCTTTCCGGTACCTCCTCAAAGAGCTTGGAGGCCTTCTTTTTCAGATTCAGCTGAATTTTGCCGTACTCGGAGGTCTCGGCAGTGATAACGGTGCCCCCGGCCATCCAGGCAGTGAGCTGGCAGCCGTAGCAGATGCCCAGCACGGGGATGCCTAGGTTCAATACCACGGGGTCGTAGTGGGGAGAAGACATATCATAAACGCTGTTGGGGCCGCCGGTAAAGATAATGCCCTTGTAGCCCCGGGCCTGAATTTCCTGGGGAGTAATGGCATCGTACTGCTCGATCTCCGCGTACACATGGAGATCCCGGACTCTGCGGGCGATCAGCTGATTATACTGGCCACCAAAGTCCAAAACCAGAATTTTTTCCAATCAAAATACCTCCGTTTTGGGGTTGATTACGCTTTACAGGTTGATTTCCGCCGTTTCGTGCTTTACGTTTTCCAGCAAGGGAGCGAGGTTTCCCAGGAACCGCTCTACCTGTTCGGGGCAGCGGCCCACGTAGAGCTTGGGGTCCAGCAGGGCCTCGATCTCCTGGGGGGTCATGCCGAATTCCTTCCGGGCGGACAGCAGCTCCAGCAGGTTGCAGCTTTCGCCGTTCTTCATCCGGGCGGTGGCCTCCATAGAGCAGGAACGGATGATCTCGTGGAGCTCCTGCCGGTTGCCGCCCCGCTTGACGGCCTCCATCATCAGGTTCTCGGAGGTCATAAAGGGCAGGTACTCCCGCACGGTCCGCTCTACGATCTTCTCGTTCACATGGAGCCCGTCGGTAACATTCTGGGCCAGCCGCAGAATGGCGTCGGCACACAGGAAGCCTTCGGGCAAGCTGATGCGCCGGTTGGCGGAGTCGTCCAGGGTCCGCTCCAGCCACTGGGTGGAGGCGGTCATGGGGGCGTTCAGGGCATCGGCCATCAGATACCGGGACAGGGAACAAATACGCTCGCAGCGCATGGGGTTCCGCTTGTAGGGCATGGCGGAGGAGCCGATCTGGTTCTTTTCGAAGGGCTCTTCCACCTGGCGGTCGTGCTGCAGCAGGCGGATGTCGTTGGCCATCCGGTAGCAGCTCTGGGCGATGGAGGACAGAACGTTGAGAATCCGGCTGTCCAGCTTCCGGGGATAGGTCTGGCCGCAGACGGCGAAGCACTTGTCAAAGCCAAAGTCTGCGGAGATCATTTTGTTCATTTCGTCGATCTTGGCGCTGTCTCCGTCGAAGAGGTCCATGAAACTGGCCTCGGTGCCGGTGGTGCCCCGGCAGCCCAGGAAGCGCATATTGTCAATGACGAAGTCCAGCTCCTCCACATCACTCAGCAGGTCCTGCATCCACAGGGTCGCCCGCTTGCCGACGGTAACCAGTTGGGCAGGCTGATAGTGGGTATAGCCCAGGGTGGGCATATCCTTATAAGCGTGGGCGAACTGGCGCAGGTTTGCCAGGACTTTTAAGAGCTCCTGGCGCAGGTACTTCAGGCCGTCCCGATAGATGACGATATCCGCGTTGTCCGTCACATAGCAGGAGGTAGCGCCCAGGTGGATGATGCCGGCGGCGCCGGGGGCCACCTGGCCGTAGGCGTAGACATGGGCCATGACATCGTGGCGCACCTCTTTTTCGCGCTGGGCAGCCACGGCATAGTCAATATCCGTAATGTGTTCTTCCAGCTCCTTCACCTGGGCCTCGGTGATGTTCAGGCCCAGCTTGTACTCGGCCCGGGCTAAAGATACCCAGAGCTTTCTCCAGGTCTGATACCGCACATCCTGGGAAAACAGGTGGAGCATATATTCGGAGGCGTACCGGCTGGACAGGGGGGATTCGTAACGGTCGGTCATAGCGTCCTCCTTTTAGCGGTAGATGATGCTGTCACGCTCGGGGCCTACGGAAACGTAGCCAATGTGGCAGCCAATTCTCTCTTCGATGTATTCTACATACTTCCGGGCGTTCTCGGGCAGCTCCTCCCAGGTGCGGCACTTGGAAATATCGCACTTCCAGCCGGGCAGGTACTCCATAACGGGCTTGGCATCGGCCAGGATGGCGGGGAAGGGGAACTCATCGGTGATCTTGCCGTCCAGCTCGTACCGGGCGCAGACGGGGATCCTGTCCATATAGCCCATGACATCCATCTTGGTCAAGGCAATGGAGGTAGCGCCCTGGCAGCGGACGCCATAGCGAGTAGCCACGATGTCGATAGGGCCTACCCGGCGGGGACGGCCGGTCTTGGCGCCGTACTCAAAGCCGGCTTTCCGCAGCTCTTCGGCTTCGTCGCCGAACATCTCGCAGGTGAAGGGGCCTTCGCCTACGCAGCTGCTATAAGCCTTGACCACGCCCACGATCTTTTCGATCTTCACATTGGGCATACCGGAGCCCACGGGGGCATAGGCGGCAATGGGGTTAGAGGAGGTGGTGTAGGGGTGGATGCCGTAGTCCAGGTCCCGCAGGGAGCCCAGCTGGGCCTCGAACAAAATCTTCTTGCCCTCTGTCTGGGCGTCCCGCAGGAACACGCCGGTGTCACAGATATAGGGCTTGATCTTCTCGCAGTAGTCGTCTACCCACTCCATGACCTCTTCCATGGTCACGGGCTTGGCGCCGTAGACACCGGTGAGAGTCAGGTTCTTCCACTCCAGCAAATCGGCCAGATGCTCCTTCAGGTGCTTGGGGTACAGCAACTCGCCGGCCAGGACGGTCTTCTTAGCGTACTTATCGGCATAGAAGGGGGCAATGCCCTGCTTGGTGGAGCCGTACTTCTTATCGGCCAGTCTGGCTTCCTCCAGGCCGTCCATCAGCCGGTGCCAGGGCATCAGCAGAGAGGCCCGGTCGGAGATCTTCAGGTTCTCGGGGGTCAGGGAAACGCCCTTGGCCCGGATCTCTTCCATTTCCTTCCACAGATTCTCCGGATCCAGCGCAACGCCGTTGCCCAGGATATTCACAACGCCCTTGCGGAAGATGCCGGAGGGCAGCAGATGCAGAGCAAATTTGCCATATTCATTGATGACGGTATGGCCCGCGTTGCCGCCGCCCTGGTAACGGACCACGATATCGTAGTCCTGGGTCAGCAGGTCAACCATACGGCCCTTGCCTTCGTCGCCCCAGTTAATGCCAACGATTGCGCAGTTTCCCATGATGTTGATCCTCCGATTTATTTCTTAAAGTATTTGTCTAAGATTTCTTTTTTATAAATGCAGGAAAGCTCCGCAGGGGTTTTTATGGCCCCAACGGAGTTTTTCCCTTGCCATTTTCCCTTATTTCAGGTGTTCTTCCAGGCGGCGCATAATCTCGGCGTAGGCTTCCTCCACGCCGCCCAGGTCCCGGCGGAAGCGGTCCTTATCCAGCTTCTCGTGGGTCTTGGAGTCCCAGAGCCGGGAAGTATCCGGGCTGATTTCATCCGCCAATACGATGGTGCCGTCGGACAGGCGGCCAAACTCCAGCTTGAAGTCTACCAGGGTCACGCCGCAGGTAGCCCAGAAGGCCTTCAGAGCGTCATTGATCTTGAAGGAATAATCCTCGATGGTCCTGATCTCCTCAGGGGTGGCCAACTTCAGGGCCAGGGCGTGGTAGGTGTTCAGCAGGGGGTCGCCCAGGGCGTCATTTTTGTAGGAGAACTCGATGGTGGGGTGGTCGAACACAATGCCCTCCTCCACGCCGTAGTGCTTGGCAAAGGATCCGGCGGAGATGTTGCGGACAATGACCTCCAGCGGTACAATGGAAACCTTCTTGACCAGGGTCTCACGCTCGTTCAGTTCCTTTACGAAGTGGGTGGGGATGCCCTGCTTCTCCAGCATGGCCATCAGGCGGTTGCTCATCTCGTTGTTGATTACGCCCTTACCGACGATGGTACCCTTTTTCAGTCCGTTGAATGCGGTGGCATCGTCCTTGTACTCCACGATGAGGAGTTCGGGGTCGTCGGTCTTAAATACCTTTTTGGCTTTGCCTTCGTACAGCTGTTCCAGTTTCTCCATAAGTAAATGCGCTCCTTTTCCGGTCAAAAAGTGAATATTTTACACAACAAAAAAAGAGACAAAGCCGCCCGGGGCTTTCACCCGTAGACACCCTCCGTCTCTACCTCCAAATTTTACAATAGTCCGCACCTTTTGTCAACGGGCACAAGGACAAAAGTTTCCGGAAGAAAGCGGGGATTCTTTTCGCATTTTGCTACTGTTGCATTAAAAATGTAAACATTCTTTATTCCCCTTGCAATTCCATTCAAAAGGTGGTAAACTGAGCAGGATTATCGACTCCTGGGATTTCCGGGAAGAAAGAGGATTTTTTGAGAATGGAAAATTTGGAAAACAACGCCGTCCCCGGCGAAGAGCAGGAAGCGGAAACCGTCCTGACTCCTGCCCCCGGGGAAACCGCCGCTGAAAGCACCGCTCCGGCCAAGGAAGTTGCCCCTGCCGAAGCTGCTGACGGTGAAGCGGAAGCACCTGCCGAAGAGGCCCCCGCCGAAGAGGAAGCACCTGCTGACGAGGATGCATCCGCCGAAGAGGAACCATCCGCCCAGGAGGAGCCCCCTGTAGAAATGAAGAAGGGCCTCAGCGGCACCTCCGCCGTGGCCCTGGCCGCTGCCGCCGTAATTCTCCTTGCCGCGATTGTGGCCGTACTGGTGATGAACGGAAAGAAGCAGGACGACAGCACCCTGTCCGCCGGAGAAACCACCGCAGCCGCCGAGACCACTGAGGCCACCGTACCCGCCGACGGGAATCCCGAGGATGTAACCTGCAAGGGCAGCTATACCGCCGACGACGAGACCGTAAAGGCCGCCGCCGACACGGTAGTTGCCACCGCCGGGGACCACACCCTGACCGTAGGGCAGCTGCAGGTCCACTACTGGCTCACCGTTCAGAACTTCTTGAGCCAGTACGGCTCCTATGCCGCCTACTTTGGTCTGGATGTCACCCAGCCCCTGGATACCCAGATTTGCACCATGGCAGGCGACCTGACCTGGCAGCAGTACTTCCTGAGCCAGGCTCTGTCCTCCTGGGAGACCTATGAGGCCGTGGCCCAGGCCGCCGATGAGAACGGCTTCCAGCTCAGTGAAGAAAACCAGCAGGAGCTGGACGGGATGCTGGACCGGCTGGAAACCCTGGCCCAGGAAAACGGCTACGGCACCGCCGCGGATATGATTGCCACCAACTTTGGTGCCAGCGCCACTGTGGCAGACTATCAGGCCTTCTGGGAGCTGTACTTCCGTTCCAACGGCTACTACAGCGAGGCCACCGGCAGCTTTACCTCCTCCGATGAAGAAATCGCCGAGTACTGGAACGCCCACGAGGCCGAATTTGCCGAGCAGGGCGTAACCAAGGAGACCAAAACCGTAGATGTACGGCACATCCTCATCACCCCGGAATCCACCCCCGTGGACGGTTCCGAGACCGGTGAAACCACCATTTCCGACGATGCCTGGGCCACCGCCCAGGAAACCGCCCAGAAGCTGCTGGACCAGTACCTGGCCGGCGACAAAACCGAGGACAGCTTTGCTGCCCTGGCCAACGAAAACTCCCAGGACCCGGGCTCCAACACCAACGGCGGCCTGTACACCGGCGTAACCGAAGGCCAGATGGTGCAGACCTTTAACGACTGGTGCTTCGACAGCAGTCGGCAGGTTGGCGATACCGGCATTGTGCAGACCAGCTACGGCTACCATGTGATGCTCTACTGCGGCAGCCAGACTGTCTGGCAGGACCAGGCCAAAAGCGCCCTGTTAAGCTCCAAGGCCAACACCTTTGTAGAGGAAGCCATGGCCGCCGCCCCGGTGACCATCGACTACAGCGCCATCCGGCTGGGCCTCATCAACCTGGGTTAACCCCCGATAAGAATTTTCCCGGGCCTTTCCACCTGGAAGGGTCCGGGATTTTTGCGTTCTTTTTACAGCATTCCGATGGCGTACAGCGGCAGGCCACATTTTTCGGAACGACTTTTGGCCCTATGACTACACTTTTCAAAACGACTTTTGATGTTAATACTACACTTTTTCTACCCACCCAGGTAATTTACACTGTAGGGGCGGCTACCAGCCGCCAGAAAGACGGAGGTTATATTTTAAGATTTCCTAAAGATTCCCCTCTCTCTATTGACCCTGGGCATCCACGGTGCTATTATATCCGTATTAGTACGCTTCATACGATTTAAGGAGGAGGATGCTATGCTGCATTTGGATTATCGGGATGTCCGTCCCATTTACGCGCAGATCACCGACGGCGTTCGGCAGCAGATCGCGGCTGGGGTGCTCCTGCAGGGGGACAAGCTGCCAAGCGTGCGGGAGCTGGCGGTGGAGCTGTCCATCAACCCCAATACCATCCAGCGGGCCTACCGGCAGCTGGAAATGGAAGGGTGGATCGCCACGGTGCCCGGGAAAGGCTGCTTTGTATCCGGCCAGCCCACGGACCCCCACGAGGAGCTGCGGCTACTGAACCTACTGGACGATACGGTGAAAAAGCTCCTGGCCATGGGCTACACCATGGAGGAGCTGCAGCAAAAATTGACGGAGGCGGGAACTCATGCTTGAAATGAAGAATGTGACCAAAACCTTCGGAGACTTTAAGGCTTTGGACGACTTGACACTGACGGTGCCCAAGGGCGCCATCTACGGCCTTGTGGGGCCCAACGGCGCCGGCAAAACCACGGCCATCCGGCACATAACCGGGGTCTACCGGCCAAATAGCGGCACCGTCACCCTGGACGGGCAGCCTATCGACGAGAACCTTCCCATTAAGGAGAAGATCTGCTGCGTGGCAGACGAGCCCTTCTATTTTCCGGCCTCCAGTCTGCAGGATATGAAGACCTTTTACGCCGGGATCTATCCGGAATTTGATAACGAGCGGTTCGAGGCCCTGCAGGATATTTTTCAGCTGCCCCGGAA
Organism: uncultured Oscillospiraceae bacterium; assembly: GCA_934565415.1. Lineage (GTDB taxonomy): Bacteria > Bacillota > Clostridia > Oscillospirales > Oscillospiraceae > Faecousia. The sequence goes on along the minus strand of CAKTHQ010000007.1, from coordinate 50,069 downwards.
AAATCCCATCCGCCGGTTCAGCAAGGGGATGCAGAAGCAGGCGGCCTTTCACCTGACCCTGTGTACCCACGCGGAATACCTCATTCTGGATGAGCCGGTGGACGGCCTGGACCCGGTCATGCGGCGGCAGGTATGGAGCCTCATTTTAGACGATGTGGCCCGCCACGGCACCACGGTTCTGGTATCCTCCCACAACCTGCGGGAGCTGGAGGACATCTGCGACCATGTGGGCATTATGAAAAAGGGAAAAATGCTGGTGGAGCGAAGCCTTGCGGATATGCAGGGCAGCACGGTAAAGCTCCAGATGGTAGGCGAGGCCCCGGCGGGGCTGGAAATCCTTCACAAGGCCTCCTCCGGTCGGCTCAATACCTTTATCGTCCGGGGCACCATTCCGAAGGTCCAGGCGGCGGTAGAACGACTGAACCCCGCCTACTTTGATATTTTACCCTTGTCCCTAGAAGAGATTTTCATTTATGAGTTGGGAGGTACGGAGCATGAAACTGAAGGTCTGCTTCTGTAACAAAACCGTTCTGAGAACAGACATTACCCGATTCGCCCCCCTGTGGGGAGGCTACACCCTATTACTTGCCGCCGCAGTGATGATGTCCATGACCCGGCCCGGGCTAAGCATGGATGATTATTATGACGCAGTGGTCCGAAACTTCTCCGCCTGGGCAGGAAAGATGACCCCTATCAACGGGCTCTATGCGTTGGGCGTGGTGGGTATCCTTTGGAGCGACTTACTCAACCCCCGGATGTGCAATTCCCTCCATGCCATGCCCGTGACCCGGGACGGCTACTTTGGGGCCCATCTGGTGGCTGCCCTGCTTTTTGCATTGGTTCCCAACACACTGGTATTCGGCGCTTCAGCCCTGGCCGTCAAGTCCACCGTGGTCTCCGCGCCCCTGCTGGCCCTGGGGGCTGCCAGCCTGCAATATATTTTCTATCTGGGCATGGCACTGGTTGCCGTCCAGCTGGCGGGAAACCGGATTGGCACCGTACTGACCTACGGAATGCTGAACTTCTGCACCATCCTGGTGTACTGGTTCTGCGCCCAGGTCTTCGCCCCCCTGCTCTACGGCGTGGAGCTGGATGTAAGCTGGGTGGCCAAGATCTGCCCCACCGTGGCCATGTACAAGGGCAGCTACTTTACCTCAAACAGCGTTTGGGACAACTCCGGCAGCTACCGCTATCTGGGCATGGAAATGGGCGACCTGTTCCCTCATGCCATTCTCTACGCCATTGCCGGCATTGTGCTCATCGGCATCGCCCAGCTGCTGTACCGCAAGCGGAAGCTGGAGGTAGCCGGGGACCTGTTAGCCTACCGGTTTCTCTCCCCTGTTTTCCTGGTGCTGTATACCCTGATGGTGGCCGCCTTTGTGCACTTGGGGGTCCAGCGGTTCGCCCAAGGCAGCATTTCCCAGTATTGGTTCCTGCCTTTGGGGCTGCTGGCAGGCTATGTGTCAGGCCTGATGCTCCTGCGGCGAACCAGCCGGGTCTTCCGCAAGCGGCTGCTGATCCCGCTGCTTGGGATCCTGTGCATCTGCGTTCTTGCCGTGGGTGCTATTTACATAGACCTCTTTGGGCTCATTCGGTATGTGCCGGAAATGGAGGACATTGAGTCTGTAAATGTCAATCTTGTCAGCAATTACGGCCTTGGCGAATCCTATGCATCCAGAGAGCAGGGCTTGACCCTGACGGACTCCAGGGATGTTGAAACCGTCCTGCGCTATCAGAAGGAAGAGCTTTCCGATTGGAAGCTCCAGGTAAAGAGCGCACTCCGGCAAGCAGACAACTGCTGGAAGGCTGGGGACTACTACAATGTCCGCCTGTTTTACCGGCTGCGAAACGGCCGCACCCTGGCCCGCCGGTATGCCGTTCACATGAGCAATCCCGCCATGGATGACTTTAAAAAGCTGCTGTGCCGTCCGGAGATCGCCTTCGGCTGCACGGAAGACCGCTTCCGGGAGCTGGTCTCCACAGCCCAAGGGGCTACCTATTACCTCTACGAGGACCCGGAGCAGGGTATTGAGGGCAAAAACCTTTGGTATGCCGACACCACCGGCCTGGCCGATGCCATCCTTGCCGACTGCCGGGAGGGCAACTTCCAGAATTTCAACAGCCGGGAATCCTGGATGGACAGCTACACCTACCGAGCCATCGGAAGCGTAAATATTTCCAACCAGGGAGATGCGGACGAATACTTCTATGTCTGGGTCAACCTGCTCCCGGAAAGCACCCACACCTTCCAATGGCTCAACACCCACGAGGGAAGCTCCGATATTCCCAGAGGATAAATGTGTGATAGCCCGCCTTGACATTTTCGCCAAGGCGGGCTATAATAAAAACGCAGGGAAGTGCCTGTTGGAACCAAGCACCCCCCTGCGGTGGAAACCCGACGGTTGCCACAGTCAAATTACAAACCTGTTATAGACAAAGGTCCAAGAACAAGTGAGCTATCTGTGGGGCAGACGGCTCACTTTTCGTTGTTCCTGGACTTTATGTAAGTATACACAGCAAACGCCAACCCGACGATGCTGCAGATACTGCCAAGCACATTCAAAGTGTCCATATCGGCTACCTCCTGGAATAGATTCCCGCGAGAACCGATACTCGCCTTCCCTTCCGCTCCCGCGGGTAGTCAGGCAACCGTCTTTTACCGTACACCGTCTATATGTGGACGGTGGGTCTTCACGAAAAACATTATACATAAAAGGCCAGAATTGTCAAACAAATTTTCCCTTTTTACAGCAAAACGCCCCCTCTTTCGAGGGGGCGCTGTTGTTTTACCGAAGGTATTCGATGACCACGCAGCGGTTGGGTTCTACGCCGGTGGAGTGGGTGGTGATGTTGTCCATGTCCTGCAGGGCCGCGTGGATCACATGGCGCTCGTAGGCATTCATGGGTTCCAGGGTGGTGCGGCGGCGGGCTTTCAGGACCTGCTGGGCCTTCTTGCGGGCGTAGCGGCGGAGGCTCTCCTCCCGCTTCTCCCGGTAGGACTCGGCATCTACGTTCACCCGGATGTGGCCCTCCACATCCCGGTTCACGGCGTAGTTGCACAGGTGCTGGATGGCATCCAGGGTATCGCCCCGGCGGCCGATCAGGTAGCCCAGGTCATCGCCCACCAGGTCCACCTGGTAGGTGTTACCGTCTTCTTTCCAGCAGTGGGGCACGGCCTGGGAATCCATGTGCTCCAAAAGTCCCTTGAGGAACTTTTCGATTTTCTCCTCCACGGAGCCTTCCGGGGCGGGGGCATAGACCTTGGGCTCCTTGGGTTCTCTCGGCTCCCGGGGCTCTCTGGGAGCCCGGGGGGGCTTGGGTCCCTTGGGGCGCTCGGTACGCTCAGGCCGGGGGGCCTTGAGGGCATCAGCCTTCTCTGCTTCTACGGGCTTGGGCTCCTCCGCTTTGGGAGCCTCCGGGGCCTTCTCTACAGGCTTGGGCGCTTCCGGTGCCTTGGGCACGGCAGGGACCACCGGGGCCTTGGGGGCTGCGGGGGCGGGCTTCCGGGAGGCGGAGGACAGGGCCACCTTGGGCTTTTCGGGGACCTCGTCGGGGGCTTCGTAGGTCACCTGGACCTTGGCAGGCTGGGCGCCGAAGCCCAAAAAGCCGGTCTTGGCCTGCTGCAGCACCTGGACGGACACGCTGTCCCGGTCCAGGCCCAGCTTGGTAAGGGCGGATTCAATGGCCTGATCAATGGTTTTGCCGGTGGCAACAAGGGTCTTTTCCATAGGTCAATCCTCCTTCTTGGCGTAGCGGTCGGGGTCGTAGGCCCGGCCCTTGCAGTAGGGGCGCTCGGCAATGCCGGACAGAGGCTTGTCTTCTTCCTCGTCCTCAGTTGCGAGTTTGCCCTTTTTCAGTGCGTATTCCTTGGCGGCGGCGGCCTTCTCGGCGGTCTCCTGATCTTTCTGCTTCTTCTGCAGGCGCTTTTTGCTGGTGTTTTCGGTAATGCCGTCGGGATTCTCAGCCCGGCGCTGGGCACGGATCTTTTCCTTTTCGGCTTCAATCCGGTCCTGCTCCAGGCGGCGCTTCAGCCGCTCGGCATCCTCAGCGTCGTAGATCTTGCGGTACTTCTTATTGAGAATCACATCCTCAATGGTCCGCACCACGCCGCTGACGAACCAGTACAGGGACAGGGCGCAGGGCACGGTAAAGCCGATCCACAGCATCATGAGAGGCATGGTCCACATCATGACCTTGTTGGTCTGGGCGGTGGCGGAATTCTCGGCGGTCTCCTTATCCTGGATGCCGTCGGAATTCGTTACCAGGGAGTCGTTCATCTTCTGCATGATGAGCATGCTAACTACCTGATAACCGGCAGAAGCCAGGGCGATGAGCAGCGCGCCAATGTGGGCCCAGTTCCAGGCCCAGGTAGAGGCGAAGATGTTAAATTGAGGTACGGCGCCCAGGTCGATGCCCACAAAGCCAAAGTTGATACCCTGGAGGGCGGTCTCACTGATGGTGGGGATGGCGGCCTTAATGGCCTCGGCATACTGGGGAATGTAGGGGGCGGCGATCATCTGGTTATAGTAGGCATTGCCGCTAAAGAGGGCGGGCTGGGCCTGCTTAATGATCTCTACAATCTGGTTGGCAACATCCAGGTTCTCGTGGAGCATATATACAATAGGCTGACGGACCACGGTATACAGGGGGATCAGCAGCAGCATGGGCACAAAGCTCCACAGGCAGCCGCCGCCCATGGAAACGCCCTCCTTCTGGTACAGGTCCTGGAGGGCCTGGTTCTGGCGGGCGGGGTCATCGGCATACCGGCGCTGGATATCCTGGACCAGAGGGGTCAGCCGGGACATCTTCATCATGCTCTGCTTGGACTTGGCAGTGATGGGCAGCAGCACCAGCTGAACAATGACGGAAAACAGAATCAGGGCGAAGCCGTAGTTGCCGGTAAGCTTATACAGGGCTTCCATCAGGTAGCCGAAGGGCACCTGAATGATATCCGCGAGATGAAATGCTAGAATCATTGGTTTTCCTCCTTGTGTTAAGGCACGGGATCATAGATATCCCGGTGGGAAAATGGATGGCAGCGCAGCAGCCGCCGGATGGCGAGGTAGCCGCCCTTCCAGGGGCCGTACTTGGAAATGGCCTCGTAGGCATAGGCGGAGCAGGTGGGGCGAAACCGGCACCTGGCAGGGAACCAAGGAGATATGCTCGACTGATAAAAGGAAATCAGCGCCAGTAAAACCCGCTTCATGCGTCAATTGTCTCCTCCAGGATCCCGGCCTTCCCTGCAAGCTTTAAAAAGCTGTGGGTCAGCTGCGGAAAGGTTGTATCCACAGCCTTGGACCGGGCCACCACCACAATGTCGTACCCCGGCAGAAACTTCTCTTCGTTCAGCCGGTATACTTCCCGCAGGCGCCGCCGGGTCCGGTTCCGGACCACCGCGTGGCCCAGTTTTTTGCTGACGGTAAAGCCGATCCGGTTTTTGTCCGTCCGGTTTTTCCGGGCATACAGGCAAAGGTACCCATCAGAAACACCCCGGCTGTGGTAGAGCCGCTGGAAGATATGATTGAATTTGAGACTTCCGGAAAACTTCATGGTGGATTCTCCTAATTGAACATTTGGGAGGCTTTTCGATGTATACAAAAATGCGCACATCAAGCGCTTTTGAAAACGGTTTTTTGCGTTTTGGGCCGAGAGATTTTGTTCTGGGACAAGCATCGGAAGGTTCGGAATACTTTGTGTATTTCGGACCTTTCGATGTGCAGTACCAGGGCGAAAAATCCGGTCCAAAGCGTGAAAGGGCCGTTTTTAAATGCGCACATAAAAAAGGGAGCGGGGCGAATAATCCATTCACCCCGCTGTAGCTCCCGTTTCGCGAGCGAGCTTATTTCCTGTTCCGCACAAGGAAGCTCATCAGGCGGACAGAACCTTGCGGCCTCTTGCACGGCGGCGGGCCAGGACCTTACGGCCATTGGCGGTAGCCATTCTCTGGCGGAAACCGTGAACCTTGGAACGGTGACGGTTGCTGGGCTGGTAGGTACGCTTCATTCGGGATACACCTCCTGTACTCAAATATCATATGCTCGACAGCCCCACAAAGGGCCGCAGCAACGCTTTTTGGGCAGACTTTCACGGTCATGCCTGCTCATTATACCCTAAATTCCCCAATTGGTCAACTGTTATTTCGCATTTTTTCGGAAGCGATTTTTCTCCACAGCTTTTCAACCGCTTGTGGACAGGCTGTGAAGAATCCTGTGGAATTCTTCACTTGCCGCCTGTACCGGCAGTCTTACGCTTTGTGCCCGCCGATCTGGCCATTGCGCTCTCTGGCCGTGGCCCCTTCCTGCAGATTCATGCCCCGGAAGATGGCGTTTTTGCCGAAACGCTCCTTGATTTTCAGCATGGCCTCAATTCTGGCCTGTTCCCGGGCCAGGTTTTCCTCCCGGGCCTTTGTCTGATTGGGGTCATCAAAAAGGCTCATCTGGTTCATGGCCCCTTTTTCTTCCTGCGCCTCCTGCCGCGTATACAGGTCCGCTCCCAAGGTCAGGCGGCGCTGCAGCAGGCGCTTATCGGCAATTCGGTCGTAAAGCTCCAGGTAAGCCTGGCAGATGAGCCTTTGGGAGGCACTTTTTTCCGGCAGATCGATGGTGCCGTGGGCACTTTTGGGGACCCGGCGGCCGTAGCGGTCCGTCGTGGTCGGCCCCTGATAGCGGACTGCAGGGTCTGCCAGGCTTTCCCGATCGTAGCCCAAGGTCAGGGTCAGCTTTTGGGTTACCTGCTTTTTTGCCACCAGATCCATGGCCAGCTGGTCCGCCATTTCCCTGACCACCAACCTGGCCTTGTCGTAAGCGTAGGGGCAGGACAGCACCTGGCCGGAGCTTACGGACCGGGATTGGGGCTTATAGGCCTTGATGTCCCCGATGGTGCAGGGCTCGTAACCCCAGGCGTGGTCAATCAGCAGCTCCGCATTGACCCCAAAAAGATCGTACAGGCTCTTTCTCCCGAAGGACCCCTCCTGCAGAGATACCAGAGCAATATCCCCCATGGTATTGATCCCCCTGTGGGCAAGCCTTCTGGCAATCCCCGGCCCCACCCGCCAGAAGTCCGTAATAGGCTTGTGGTCCCATAGCTTTTCCCGGTAGCTCCTTTCATCCAGGCAGGCAATGCGCACCCCGTTCTGATCCGGCGCAACGTGCTTGGCTTCAATGTCCATGGCAACCTTGCACAGGTACAGGTTGGTGCCAACCCCTGCCGTAGCCGTAATGCCGGTTTCCTCCAGGATCTTCAGAATCAGCGTTTTGGCAAAGGTTTTGGCATCCGTTTTGTAGAGCTTCAGGTAAGCCGCGGCATCAATAAACACCTCGTCGATGGAGTACACCTGGATGTCCTCCGGAGCTACATAGTTGAGATAGATTCCGTAGATATATGCGCTGTACTCCATATAAAGGCTCATTCTGGGGGGAGCGACAATGTAGCTCAGCTCCTTTTCCGGATGACGCTTCAACTCGATGCTGTCCTGGCTTTTTCCGGAAAAGCACCGGCCAGGGGCCCTCTCTCTGCGCAGGGCATTTACCTCCCCTACCCGCTGGATCACTTCAAACAGCCGGGCCCGGCCGGGGATGCCGTGTGCTTTTAAGGATGGAGACACCGCCAGGCAGATGGTCTTTTCCGTCCGGCTCTCGTCGGCCACCACCAGGTTGGTGGTCATAGGGTCCAGGCCTCGCTCCACGCACTCCACGGAGGCGTAGAAGGATTTTAAGTCGATGGCAATATATTGCTTTTCCATGGCTGCGCCTCCTTTTTGTTTATTATAGAACATACGTTCCTTATTTGTCAACAAAAAACCTCCCCGGAATTTTCCGGGGAGGCAGGAATTTCTATGCGGTCACCCGCAGTGCCTTACGGCAGCAGGTTCTCGTTGATGTTCCAGCAGACGTAGTAGGTACCGATCTGGCCGGCCACCACGAACTCGGTGGGGTACTCGGTCTTCAGGGTAGCGATCTCGTTGGTGGGCACATCGTCGATGAGCAGCCAGTCACCGTTCTTGAAGTTGGTGAGCATGTTGTTGGTGTCATCAGACAGGTAGAACTTGATCTCCTTCATGGTGACGTTCTCGGCATCCCAGTAGTTGTCGTTCTTGGTCAGGGTGATGACGGAGTTGTGATCCCAGCCGGTCATCTTGTAAGCGCCGTTGGAGACAAAGGTGGAAGCATCGGTGCACCAGCCCTCGTTGGCAACCACGTCCTCACGGACAGGGAAGTAGGCGGGGAAGGCCAGCAGCTCATCCCAGTAGGCAACGGCGTTGTTCAGGGTGACAACAATGGTCTTGTCGTCGGTAGCCTCCACAGCCAGATCGTTGGGATAGCCCTTCACGTTCTCGAACATGTAGCCGTAGTCAGCGCCCAGCTCCTCAGAAGCGGCCCGCTTCCAGGCAAAGACGAAATCGGAAGCCTTCAGATCCTGGCCGTCAGACCACTTCAGGCCGTCACGCAGGGTGTAGGTGTAGGTCACAGTGCCGTCCTCGTTGACAACGCCCTCGGGCAGAGACTCGGCGCAGTCGGCAACGATCTCCAGCTTGCCGTCAGCATCGGTGTCCCACTTAGCAAGGCCCGCGAACAGGTGGCTGTCCAGGGTAGCGCCGTCCACAGCGGAGTTCAGAGCGGGATCGAGAACATCAGGCTCGGAGGCGATGCAGACATTGATGGAGTCGGTCTTCCCGTCCACGTCGCACTTGTAGAAGTACTTGTAGCCCAGGGGGTTGCTGAAGAAGCCGTGAACGGTATCATCCAGCATATAGATGTCGGTGTAGTAGTACAGAGGCACGATGCAGCCGGTATCCATCAGCATATCCTCGGCAATGTGCATCATGGCGTAGCGGTTGTCCTTGTCGGTGCAGGACTTGATGGCGGAGATCAGCACATCGTAGGTCTCAGCCCAGGTGCCGTTTTCAACCTTGGTATCCAGGCCGTAGGGGGTCAGGTCCAGGCTGTAGGCCTTGACAGCGGCGTGGTCGCCCTTGCCGAACTGGACATCGTTGTTGCCGGACGAGGAAATCCACATATCCAGGAAGCAGATGGGGTCGTTGTAGTCGGCCACCCAGCCGTTACGGGCCACGGAGTAGTCGCCGTTCTTCCGGGTGTTCAGGAAGGTGTTCCACTCCTGGTTCTCCAGGTTCATGGTGATGCCCACGGAAGCCAGAGTAGCAGCCAGGTACTCACCGATGGCCTTGTGGGCATCGGAGGTATTGTACAGGTAGGTCAGGGTGGGGAAGTTGGTGAACTGGTAGGTGGTCTCGTCGTAGTCGTAGTACTTTCTCAGGATCTCGATGGCCTGGGAGTAGTTGTCCTCGTGGGCATCCTCAGCCACATTCCAGTAGCCGTCGAAACCGTCGTTGTGGCCGGCGTTCTTGTAGAACTCGGAGCCGTCAGCGTCGGTCATGCCCATGGCCACGAAGGAGGAAGCGGGGACCTGACCGGCCTGGGTGATCTTCTCGACGATGTAGTTACGATCGTACAGCAGGGAGATGGCGTAGCGGATCTCAGCCTCAGCAGCAGCCTTCTCTTCAGGAGTCATGTTGCTGGTGTCAACCTTGCCGGTGTCGGCAGGGGCTTCGGTGGCAGCGGCAGTGGTAGCAGGGGTTTCCGTCTTGGAACCGCAAGCAGCCATGCCCAGAACCATGACGGCAGCCAGGAGCAGAGCAATGCGTTTTTTCATTTTTCATTTTCCTTTCTCAATAGTGATTTTTATCTTCAAATCCCGGTTGGGATCTGAATTCAAAGGAAGATTGTCCCCTGACCTTCCCCCAGGGGAAGGTTTTTTTAGCCGATTTCGTTCAGCCGGTGGCAGGCCACAAAGTGCCCGGACTGGACCTCCTTGAATTCCGGCATGGAGGCGGCGCACTCTTCTTTCGCGTAGGGGCAGCGGGTGCGGAAGGGGCAGCCGGAGGGGGCATTCAGGGGGCTGGGGATGTCGCCGGTAAGGACGATGCGCTTATTCTCTCTGGCGGCCTTGGGGTCCGGCAGAGGAACGGCAGACATGAGGCACTTGGTGTAGGGATGCAGGGGGTGGTCGTAAATTTCCTTCGCGTCCGCCAGCTCTACCATTTTACCAAGATACATAACGGCGATTCTGTCGGAAATATGACGGACCACCAGAAGATCGTGGGCGATGAACAGATAGGTCAGGCCCATCTGGTCCTGGAGCTCGTCAAACATATTGATGACCTGGGCCTGGATGGACACATCCAGGGCGGACACAGGCTCGTCGCAGACCACAAACTGGGGGTTCATGGCCATAGCCCGGGCAATGCCGATACGCTGCCGCTGGCCGCCGGAGAACTCGTGGGCGTAGCGGTTGGCGTGCTCGGAGTTCAGGCCCACCTTGGCCATCAGCTCCAGCACCCGCTCCTCCCGCTCCTTCTTGGTGGCGTACATCTTGTGTACGTCCAGAGGCTCGGCAATGATATCGGAGACGGTCATACGGGGATTCAGGGAGGAATAGGGATCCTGGAAAACCATGGCGGACTTTTTCCGGTAGTCCAGAATGTCCTTCTTGGTTTCGATCTTTTTGCCGTCGAAGAAGATTTCGCCGGAGGTGGGCTTATACAGGTGCAGGAGCGTACGGCCAACGGTGGTTTTGCCGCAGCCGGACTCACCTACCAGGCCCAGGGTCTCTCCCCGGTGGATGGAGAAGGACACATCGTCCACAGCCTTCAGAGGCTTGGTGGAAAAGGCACCGGTGGAAATATCGAAGTACTCCTTCAGGTGCTTGACTTCAACCAGCGTATCAGCCATTGGTCTTTTCCTCCTTTTCCATTTCTTCTTTCACGTTCATCCAGCAGGCTGCCTGATGATCGGCGTTGATCTGCATCCGACCGCAGGGCTCTCTCAGGCAGATCTTCATAGCGTTGTCACAGCGGGGAGCGAAGGGGCACCCGGCGGGCATATTCAGCAGGTCGATGGGGGTGCCGGTGATGGGCTGAAGCTTCTCCCCGTCGTTGGCGACCGTGGGGATGGAGCGCATCAGGCCCTTGGTGTATTCGTGCTTGGGGTTGTAGAAGATCTCGTCGGCAGTGCCCTGCTCGCAGATGGAGCCGGCGTACATGACGATGACCTCGTCACACATCTGGGCAACAACGCCCAGGTCGTGAGTGATCATAATGATGGCCATGCCCAGCTCTCTCTGGAGGGACTGCATCAGCTCCAGGATCTGGGCCTGGATGGTCACGTCCAGAGCGGTGGTGGGCTCGTCGGCAATCAGGATATCAGGCTCGCAGGCCAGGGCCATGGCAATCATGACTCTCTGGCGCATACCGCCGGAAAACTCGAAGGGATACTGGTTCATCCGCTTCTCAGGCTCGTTGACGTTGACCAGGCGAAGCATCTCAATGGCCCGCTCACGGGCCTGCTGCTTGTTCCGGTTGGTATGCAGCAGGATGGCCTCCATCAGCTGGTGGCCGATGGTATAGGTGGGGTTCAGGGAGGTCATGGGGTCCTGGAAAATGATGGACACCCGGTTTCCCCGGACGGTCTTCATTCTCTTTTCGCCGCAGCCTACCAGCTCCTCGCCGTCCAGCTTGATGGAGCCGGAGACGATCTTGCCGGTCTTCTCCAGGATCTGCATGACGGAGTAGGCGGTGACGGACTTGCCGGAACCGGACTCTCCCACAATGCCCAGGACCTTGCCCCGGTCCAGGTTGAAGGAGACTCCGTTGACGGCTTTCACTTCGCCCGCAGGGGTGAAGAAGGAGGTATGCAAATCGTTTACTTCTAGCAATGCCATTCTTTATCTGTCTCCTTTCCTTATTTCTTCAGCTTGGGGTCAAAGGCATCCCGCAGGCCATCACCGAAGAGGTTCAGAGACAGAACGATCAGAGAAATGACAATGGCGGGAATGACCAGTCGGTAGGGGTAGGAGGTAACGCCGTTCAGCGCGTCGGAGGCCAGGCTGCCCAGGGAAGGCATGGGGGCGTTGACACCCAGGCCCAGGAAGGACAGGTAGCTCTCGGTGAAGATAGCGCTGGGGATCTGCAGGGCGGTGGAGATAATGACCACGCTGATGCAGTTGGGCAGCAGGTGCTTGCGGATGACCCAGCCGGCCTTGGCGCCGGTGGCCTGAGCAGCCAGGACGTACTCCTGCTCCCGCAGGGACAGGATCTGGCCCCGGATCAGCCGGGACATGGACACCCAGTACAGCAGAGCAAAGACGATGAACAGGGAAATGATGTTGGAGCCCAGTTTCGCCAGGACCGTGCCCTCAATGACGGCTCCCAGGGTCTGCTTCATGACGGTGGCCAGCAGGATGACCATCAGGGTATCCGGCAGGGAGTAAATGATATCCACAATTCGCATGATGATGATATCCACTTTTCCGCCGCAGTAGCCCGCGATGGAGCCGATGGTCATGCCGATGATCAAAACAATGATACTGGCGAAGAAGCCAACGGCCAGGGAAATACGAGTGCCGTAAACCACACGGATAAAGTAATCCCGTCCGCCGGAGTCGGTGCCGAACACATGGGGGAAGACTTTCTCACCGGCGGCGATTTTCTTTAGTTCTGTTTTGCCATACTCAAAGGGTGCCAGATTGTTGTAGGAGCTGTCTACAGGCTTGCCGGGGCGCACGCCCAGCATGGTATCGTATTTGTAAGGCCAGAAGAACGGAATAATAATGGATGCCAGGGTGATGACAATGATCAGGATCATGCTGATAAAGGCGATCTTGTTTTTCACCAGACGCTTCATGCCATCCTTGAAGAAGGTGGTAGAGGGCCGCATCTGGACCATATATTCCTTCTCCGCGTCGGTAGCGGGGATGAAGTCATCCACATTCACGTGGAGGCTGAAGGGGTTCTTTTTCATATCCATTGATTGAGCAGCCTCCTTAATCCAGCTTGATCCGCGGATCTACCACGGTGTAGAGAATGTCGCTGACCAGGTTCATAACCACGATCAGAATGGCCAGTACAATGGTGGTGCCCATGACCATGGGGTAGTCACGGCCCGTAATGGAACTGACGAAGGCACGGCCGATGCCGGGCACGGCGAAAATCTGCTCCACCACCAGAGAACCGGTGACAATATAGGCCAGCATGGGTCCAAAGTAGGTGATGACGGGGATCAGAGAGTTCTTCAGGGCATGACCGAAGATGATCTTCACGGGAGCTACGCCCTTGGCCTTGGCGGTGCGGATATAGTCCTGGCCCAGCACGTCCAGCATGGAGGAGCGGGTCAGACGGGTGATATAGGCCATGGGATAGAGGCTCAGGGTGATGATGGGCAGCAGCAGGCCCTTGGCGCTCTCGCCGTTGGCGGGCACCAGGCCCAGCTTCACCGAGAAGATCAGCAATAGCAGTGTGCCCATAATGAAGGAGGGCATAGAAACAAAGGCAGTGGTGATGACCATGATGATCTTATCCAGAATGGAATTCCGGGTCAGAGCGGCCACACAGCCCAGGACAATGCCGGTGCCCAAGGCGATGGCGGCGGCGATGAGGCCCAGCCTGATAGAGGTCTTCATGCCGTCGGCAATGACATCGACGACCTGACGGCCACGGAGCTTAATGGAGGGACCAAAGTCAAACTTGGTCACAATATCTTTCAGGTAGTTGACATACTGCTCCATGACAGGCTTGTCGAGACCATACTTGGCCTCCAATGCCTTCTGGGTAGCTTCGGAGACGGCCTTTTCGCTGAGGAACGGGCCGCCGGGGACAGCGTGCATGACGAAGAAGGTTACAGTGATAACCACCCACACCGTCAGCAGCGCCAGGAGGATACGCTTGAGAATATACATAAGCGTCTTGGTGTTCATCCGGCTCTTCCTTTCGGTTTTTTCTAGTAAAGTGCAGAAAAATATGCACAATAAATCAGTTTTTATTATACCAAAGTTCAAAATTCAATGCAATTGTTTAATCTCCCAAAGTATCCCCGCTTTTCATTTTCCCTTTGGGCAGTTTTGCCCGGATTTCACAGAAAATACACATTTCGCCCACATACACCCATCCGTATCCCATGCACACATCCTGTTTTTTTCCAAGGCGGTCCCACATCGCGGCACATTTTTCGGCATTATGCACAGGGCCCGCTTTGGGGATTTATCGGGATAAAGCGCGGGAATTATACGAATTGGGGTGCATAAAAATTTACCCGGTCGATGTATTCCTCTCCTCGATTGCCCCCGGATGAACGTATAGGCTGACGGGGCAGAGAAAAGCCCTCTCCCGGTGGGGGAAAGGGCCTTGGTTTTGTTTATTCCGCGGCAGGCTCATCCACCATGTCCATGCCCTCCAGGCCGAACTCGTCGCCTTCGGCGGCGGATTCGTCGGCGGTCTCCTCGGTGTCGGGAGCGGGGATGAACTCGCTCATGTACACGTCCTCAGGAAGGCCGGCCAGATACGCGGGCAGGTTGATGATAACGCCGTCCATGCTCTGGGGCAGGGAGATGGTGTAGGTCTCCTCACGCTCGTCACCGCCCTTGACGTCGGTGATCTTCAGGGTCATGGTGAACTTGTTGCCGATGCAGGTGGACATGCCCCGCTCCTTATCGTAGAGCTTGGCAATCCGCTCGCCCTTGACATAGACCTCGGTCTTGTAGGCGGGCTTGTACTCGGTGCCATTGTACTCGATCTTCTTGGCATCCAGGTACACCGTGTGGCCACGGCCGATGACGGTCATGGTATAGCCCAGGGCAACCAGCAGCACCACGGCAATGACCTGAATGATAGTGGTCTTCTTGTTCTTCATGGATCAGCCCTCCTCTTCCGCGGCCTGCTCGGCGGCAAGCTGGGCGCCGGCGGCGATCTTCGCCTTCCGCTTCTTGGCCTCGTACATTACAAGTGCCACGGTGATAACGGCGTAGGATACGAACACACGGAAATACTCACCAATCATGGAGTCGCCGGTGATGGCAGCGCCGGTCTTAGGCGCCACGATGAACATGGTGTGGAACAGGATGACACCCAGGAACACGTTGCCGATGCCGGCCTTGTCAACGGACGCGCCGCCAACAAGCAATGCGGCAATGGCGAACATACCGATCTGGGAATGGGCGGTGTAGGTGGGGAAGTTGCCCACGTTCTGCAGATAGATAATCATACCGAAGCCGGCGAACACAGTGGACATGACCATGGCGATGACGCGGGTCCGCTCCACGTTGATACCGGCATCCCGGGCCACTTCCATATCCTGGCCCACGGCCCGCATATCCTGGCCCAGCTTGGTTCTGCGGAACCAGACAATGAACAGGCAGGCCAGTACAATGAGGATCAGGGTCAGCACCGGAATCTTCACGCCGCCGATCTTCAGGGGAATCAGATTGTCCAGACTCTGGCGCATATTCAGCAGAGAAACGGTGTTGCGGATGCCGTAGCCCCGGGGCAGCTTGATGGAGGAGTGCTTGATGGGGATGACGGGGCCCATCATATACAGCACCACCAGCTGATAGATGCCGGTCATGAAGAATGCGATCATGTAGGAGGTAATCATCTCACGGCCCTTGGCCTTATTCAGGATCTTGCCGATGAACACGCCCAGGCCGATGGAAATGGGAATGGAGATGATGGCGGCCAGCACCAGACCGGGGATACCCCATACCTGCCAGTCGGCCACGAAGATCAGGCCGATCTCACCGGCCATAGCGCCCAGGGTCATACCGAAGTTCAGGCCCATACCGGCCATGATGGGAATGAGCAGGCTCAGAATCAGGAACGCGTTCCGGCCCAGACGGGTCATGACCTCGTTGAGGAGGTAGCTGGCGGAGAAGCCGGACATAGGGATGCAGTAGACGCAGATCAGGATGAACATAATGGGCACGGTATTGTTGCCGATGAAGCTCATCACCTTCTGGCCCATGGTCTTTTCGCCCAGACGGGGGGCATTGGATTTGTTTGCCATATCAGTTCTTGCCTCCTTCCGTCTTACGGGTCAGTGCGTAGACGATCATACCGTTGGACACGATGATTCGAATAACCTCGCTCATATCCATATGGAACAGGCCGTTCATCACGGTGGGGGTCATTGTCACCATGCCCTGATACAGGAAGGTTCCGATAATCACGTTGGCAATGGAGGCCTTGTTCACGGTGGCGCCGCCAATGAGGATGGCCGCTACCGCGGGGAAGGCCATATTAAAGGGGGCCATATACAGCTGGGTAAAGCCGAAGCCCTGCTCATAGACCAGGATGCCGATGGCACCCAGCCAGGTGGACAGCACCACGGAGAGCATACGCATCTTGTCGATGTTGATGCCGGCGGCCTTGGCAAAGGCGGGGTTGGATCCTACGGCGGTCATGGCCGTGCCGGTCTTGGTGTGCAGGAACGCCCACATGGCAAAGGCCAGCAGGGCAAAGAACAGCAGCGTACCGGTGGGGATCACCAGATTGATGCCGAACTTATTGAGGTCAATGGGCAAAAAGTTCGCCAGGACCTTATCGTAGAAGCCTTCCAGGGAGATGGTGGTACGCAGGCCCTTACCGGCGAAGCCCCAAACCATGGTAGGGCTCTTGTAGGGCAACAGCAGCCACATCATGCACATAAAGGATACGGCAGAGTAGCCCACATAGGTGGCGACCATCATTTCGCCGCCCTTGATCTTGTTCAGCAGGAAGCCATAGGCAGCGCCCAGAATCACGGCGAAGGGAGTTGCCAGCACGATCGCCATGACAAAGCTCATAGCCCCGGTGAAGCCGAACTCGATGGACAGGGTGGAACCCAGCAGACCAGAGATGATGGCCAGGGGCAGACCCATGTTCAGGCCGCAGCCAGAGTGAATCATTGGCACCATGGCAAGAACCATGATGGCGTTCCAGCTGAAGCGGTTAAATACATTGGTGAACTGGGTCCACAGATTGACCTGGGCAAAGGGTGCCAGCAGGAACATCAGCAGCAAAAAGCCCGTGATGATCAATCTGGGAACGCCGTAGCTGTCCACGGCACGGCGAAGCAGTCCTTTTTCTTTCTTTTCCATGTTTCGCCCTCCTTACTTGACCTGACTGACCATCAGCGCGCCAAAGGCCTCGCTGGATTCGGTCGCCGGCAGGATCCCGGCGATGCGTCCGCCGGAGACGATGGCAATGCGGTCGCAGGTGGTCCGCAGCTCCTCCAGCTCGGAGGAGATCATCACCACGGTGACGCCGCTTTCCCGGTTGAATTTCTTCAGCGCTTCCAGAACCAGGGCCTTGGCACCTACGTCGATACCACGGGTCGGCTCGGAAACGAAGAGGAACTTGGGCTCCAGCGCGAAAGCCTTGGCCAGGCACACCTTCTGCTGGTTGCCGCCGGAAAGCTCCCGGGCCTTCTGCTTGGAGGAGGTGCACTTGATCTTCAGCTCGTCGATGTATTGCTCCGTGATTTCGTGGATGGCCTTTTCGTCACGCCACTTAATAAGGCCGCCCAGATATTTCTTCAGGAACTTGTTGTGGATCTGCATAGCGGGGAAGGCCACATTCCATTCCAGGCTCTCGTCCAGCAACAGGCCAACGCCTCTGCGGTCCTCAGACACGAAAGCCAGCTGCTCGTCCAGGCACCGCCGAGGGTTGTTCAGAGGGATGGGCTTGCCGTCGAACTCCACGGTGCCGCCGGCCTCATACAGGCCCATGACGCCGTTGGGGATGCCCAGCTTACCCTGGCCGGCCAGACCGCCGATGCCCAGGATCTCCCCTTCCTTAATGTCCAGGTTCACGTTGCGGACGATCTCGCCGGGCATATCCACCCACAGCTTGCGGATGGACATGATGGTCTTGGCGTCACTGTGGTCCACCACATCCTGGGCAACGGCGGTATCCACCTTCCGGCCGACCATGGCGCGAGTAATGTCATCCACATTGGTTTCCTGGGCGGGAACGTCCTTGACCACATGGCCGTCACGCATGATGACCACCTTATTGCACACGGACAGGATCTCGTGGAGCCGATGGGTGATGAAAATCACGGAAATGCCCCGCTTGGACATACTGCGAATGGAGTCCAGCAGCGCATCAGCCTCCTTCTCCGTCAGAACGGCGGTGGGTTCGTCCAGGATCAGCAGCTTCAGCTGGTCCTTGCTCAGCTCTCTGGCAATCTCGGTGAACTGCTTATGACCGACGGGCATATCGCTGATGCGCATATCCGCGTCAATACGGACGCCCATCTTTTCGATGGCCGCCTCGGCGCGCTTATCCATTTCTTTATAATCCAGGGTATTCAGCCGGTCGCCAAAAACCTCGGACAGAATTGTCTTCTTTTGAGGCTCACGATTGAGCAGAATATTCTCTGTGGCAGAAAAGCCGGGAATCAGAGAGAACTCCTGATGCACCATGCCGATACCGGCTGCCAGGGCATCGAAGGGGGTGGCGAAATTCACTTTTTCGCCGTTCAGCAGCACATCGCCGCCGTAGCCGCCGGTTTCCCGAATGACGTCCATACCGAACAGGATCTTCATAAGAGTGGACTTACCGGCACCGTTTTCACCAACCAGGCCCAGGACCTCGCCGGCTTTCAGAGTAAAGTTAATGTCTTCGAGAACCTGGTTCCCGAAGAAATCCTTCTTGATATTTCGCATCTCCAGCAAAGGAGCAGTATTTTTTTCCATAAGCAGTTCCTTACCTGTAAAAGCAGGGGAGAGATAACCTCTCCCCTGCCTCGTATTTTATTTCGTTCGCTTGTTACTTCAGCGTGAAGTACTTCTCGGGAACTTCCACAGAGGTGGAACCCATGAAGTGGCCGGGATTGCCCATGATGTAGGTATCCTGATAGACCAGGAACACGTTGTCCAGCTTTACACCGGTGTCAGCATTGGTGTAGTTGGAGCCGTTCCACTGGGCCTTGGGGGAGAACACCTGGTAAGCCTTGGCAATGTCGTCCACATCGCACAGCTCGCTGTTGCCCTGCAGGACGTTCTTGCAGTGCTCGGCAAGGCCTGCGGACACGGTGTAGCCGTAGGAGTAAGCCCAGGTGCCGAAGTGATCGGCGCCGCCCTTTTCGTTGATAGCGGCCTCAACCTTGGCCAGGATCTTCTCAAAGTCGCCGGCCTCCTCGGTCAGGTCCAGGCCCAGAGCGCCGGGGTAGCCCATCAGAGGAGAGGGCAGGTCGGCCTCGATGAAGTATCCGCCATACTCCAGCAGCTGCTTCAGCAGGGGCTCGGTGTGGGCGTCGTTGGTGCAGAAGTAGGCGGCATTCTTGCCGTACTTCTCGACCCACTCGGGAACCTTCTCAAGGATGTAAGCCTGAGCACCGGCAACGCCGACGTCAGAGGTGGGGTCGGGAGCGGTCTCCAGAACGAACTTCATGCCGAACTCTTCGCAGGCAGCCTGCATGATGGCCACGCGGCGGGACATGGTTTCATAGGCCATGTGACGGGGGAAGGAGATGTGCACGAAGGTGTCGCAGCCCAGCTCATGGGCGGTACGGATGATCAGGTAGCCACGGGCCACAAAGTCGTTGTTGCAGGTCAGGTCAGCGGCGGAGCCGATCTCGGGCAGGTCCTCGTGGGACTCACCGGCGACACAGATGATGTCGGGGCGATGCTCCTTGATCTGACGGAAAGCCTCGGTGGTGCCGGGAACAGCCTGGTTAACAATGATGGCCTTCATCTCGGGATCATCGGACAGGTTGACGATGGTCTGAATGGTGGTCTCCAGCTCTTCGGTGAAGTTGTCGGGGTAGATCGCCAGGGTGACGTTCTCCTCGCCGTACATAGCCTGGAAGGCCTCGGCACCGCGGCGGTCGTCCTCGGACTGAGAAACGGAACCGGTAACAATACCGATGTGGAAGGGATTGCCGTCGGCATCCAGCAGGGCGTTGTCAGCGGGAGCGGTGGTGGCGGGGGTGTTGCTGCCGCCGCAGGCTACCAGGGCAAGAGCCATAGCCAGGACCAGCAGGACGCTCATGATCTTTTTCATTATTAGACCTCCA
Organism: uncultured Oscillospiraceae bacterium; assembly: GCA_934565415.1. Classification (GTDB taxonomy): domain Bacteria; phylum Bacillota; class Clostridia; order Oscillospirales; family Oscillospiraceae; genus Faecousia. The sequence goes on along the minus strand of CAKTHQ010000007.1, from coordinate 30,225 downwards.
TCTTTTCCTCAAAAGATTCATCCTGCGTTTGCAGGATGTTCATACTATAGTCAAAATTGCAGGGTTTGTCAACCTTAAATTGCAATAAAATGCGTAATAATCCACCGGTCTACCAGCTTTTGTATGTTTTCACAAACGTATGCTTTATTTGTTTCCTGTTTTTATATAAATTTTTTTTTAATCTTTTCCCGGCCCCATTCATTTTCTAAACAGAAACAAGAATCCGTCATGGGAGCACACTTTCCGCAGGCCGTCTACATTTGTCCACGCCGCAACCGGACAGAAATTGTCCCCGGCTGATGTTCCGCCGGGGACAATCGCTTATTTATGTATATTATTCATTTATACACCGTATATTGGTAATTTTATTTTGCAGGATTCACTGCCATTTATCGCATAGCGCGTTGATCTGATCGGCGAACTTGGCCGCATCCTTGTTTGTCCGGCCCCTGAAGTCCCCCACAAGCGCCGTCAAACGAGTCAAAGCCGCCGTCAGTTTGCCATAAATACTGTTCTTCCGGGCTGTAGCAGGGCTTTCCGTCTTCTTAACCACCGGGATACCCTCCGGTTCATATTCAAACCGGCCGGAGGCCAAATTGAATATGGCTCCGGAGAAGGGGGCCGCAGCATGGATGCCCAGCTTTTCCTGGATGAGCCCCGCAAAGAATGTGGCTACGTTATCCTCGCCATGGTTCACAAAGACCTTTCTGGGCTTTTCCCGGAACATTTCCAGCCAGTGCAGCAGCTCCTTTTGGTCCGCATGACCGCTCTTTCCGGGCATGGATTCAATCCTGGCGCACACCGCAACCTCTTCATTAAAGAGCTTCACGGTTTTAACCCCCTCCATCAGGCTCCGCCCCAGGGTTCCCGCGGCCTGATAGCCAACGAAGAGAACGGTACAATTGCTTCTCCACAGGTTGTGCTTTAGGTGATGGCGAATACGGCCGGCTTCACACATACCGCTGGCAGAGAGAATGATCTTTGGCGTAGGATCCATATTGATGGCCTTGGACTCCTCGCTGGTCACCGCCAGATGGAGCCCCGGAAACATCAGAGGATTGATGCCCCGGTGGATCATGTCCAGGGTCCGGTCGTCCAAGCAGCCGGGAGCGCATTGCAAAAATACCGCCGTTGCCTCGATGGCCAAAGGACTGTCCACATACACCGGGAAGTCCATCCCCACCAGATTCTTTTCCTTGATTTCCCGCAGCAGGTACAGCATCTCCTGAGTCCGGCCTACGGCAAAGGCAGGAATCACCAGGTTGCCGCCTTTGCCCAGGGTCTGCCGGATGCAGTCCGCCAGAAATTGGGCAGGCTCCGGGCAGCTTTCGTGAAGCCGGTCCCCGTAGGTGGATTCGATGACGGCGTAGTCTGCCTCTTCTACATAGTCCTTCCCTCTTAAAATGGGCAGGTCCACATTGCCCAGGTCCCCGGAGAACACAAGCTTCCGGCTGACGCCCGGCTCGGATAGCCATATTTCAATGGAGGCAGAGCCCAGCAGATGCCCGGCGTTTACAAACCGGATGTCGATCCCCTGTGCGATGGAGATTTTCTCCCCCAGGGGGCAGGGACGGAAGCGTTTCATACAGGCATCGGCATCCGCCAGGTCGTAAATAGCCTCCACCGGCTCCTGGCCGGCCCGGGCGGCCTTTCTGGTTTTCCACTGAGCCTCCTGCATCTGGATGTGGGCGCAGTCCTTCAGCATAATGGCGCTGAGGTTCATGGTCTCATCCGTGGAATAAATTCTCCCCCGGAATCCGTTTTTGGTCAGCAGCGGCAATAGCCCCGAGTGGTCGATGTGGGCATGGGTCAGCAGCACAAAGTCCAGCTGGCCAGAGCTTACCGGCAGGCTCTGGTTTTCAAAGCAGTCCTTCCCCTGCTCCATGCCGCAGTCCACCAAGCCCAGCACCCCGCCGCACTCGATCACGGTACAGGAACCCGTCACCTCATGGGTAGCTCCCAAAAATGTCAGTTTCATGGCGCACCTCCTTATGATACTATTATAGCACGGTCTTTCCTTCCCGCCCAGGAAAACGCTCAAAAGGAATCTGCGCACTTTGGGGCGGATGCCCGAAAATAAGGATTTGTGGGGTTAGTTGAATGGTGTCCGCCTGCGGGAAAAATCCCCATTCCCCCTCCTGCATGGAGGGGGTGGCCCGCAGGCCGGGGGTGGAGGGGACCCCTACCGAAAACAGATAGGTATATTGAGAAAATAGGGGCATATTTAGGGAATACCATTCATCCAAATGCAGAAAGTCATCGTACCGGGTCCCCTCCACCCCCGCCCACTGCGGTGGGCGCCCCCTCCATGCAGGAGGGGGGAAGAGCTTGCCGCCGGTACCTACCGTTTACCCCGTCAGCTCCCCATTTGCCAAACTGTTCTTCCCGGAAAATATTGGGTCTAGTATTTTCTCATAAATATGGTATAATCTCCTAACCCGGCGGATATTTTCAATTCGTTTACAAGGATCTGATGCCTTATTCATTTTCACCGGGTATACTACCGTATATAAACCTGAAAGGAAACCGAAACCATGAAAAAACTGATTTCTCTCATTCTCTGCGCCGCCCTGTGCGCCGCTGTATTTGCCGGCTGCGGCAAGCAGGAGACTCCTGCCGCCACTACGGAGGCTACGGAGACCACTGCCCCCGCCTACGCCTCCTCCCTGGAGCTGATGGAGGCCGTCTGGGCCACCTTCCCGGAGGATGACCGTTTCCCCGCCGCCGGTGGGGACGAAGCCCACGACACCATGGACGGCCCCGGCGCTTTTGATGTAACCGCCTACAGCGATACCTTCCAGTATCAGATTTTGGTAGACGAGAATCTGACGGACAAGCTCACCGGCGACGCTGCCACCCTGATCCACATGATGAACACCAACACCTTCTGCTCTGCCGCTATGCAGCTGAAGAATGCCGGGGATGCTTCCTCCTTTGCCGAAATCTACAAGGAGATCGTCCAGGGCAACCAGTGGATGTGCGGCTTCCCGGATACCGTAGTGGTGCTGAGCCTGGATAATTACGTTCTCACCGCCTACGGTGCCGACGACCTCATTCAGCAGTTCAAGGACGGTGCCGTCTCCCTGGGCGCTACCCTCCTGGTAGAGGCCCCGGCGGAAGCATAAATCCCCCCGTTCACTGTAGGGGCGGTTACCAGCCGCCCCTACGATACAGGCCGTGGTTTGAATATACTAGAAAGGATACCCCCGAATGATTTTTTCCAGTATTCCTTTTCTCTATTATTTTCTCCCCCTGGTGTTGATCTTTTATTATCTCACACCCAGAATAGGAAAAAACGCCGTGCTGCTATTTTTCAGCCTGGTGTTTTATGCCTGGGGGGAACCGAAGTATCTGGCAGTGATGCTGTTTGCCACGCTCCTGGGCTACGGTTTTGGCTTATGCCTGGAGCGGTTTCCGAAACAGCGGAAGCTGCTTCTTTTTTTGAGTGTGGCTTCCAGCCTGAGCTTTCTCATCTACTTTAAGTATGCAAACTTCTTTCTGGAAAACATGAACGCCCTGGGCGCCCATTTTACCTTGTTGAAGCTGACCCTGCCCGTAGGTATCAGTTTTTATACCTTCCAGATTCTTAGCTATACGGTGGATGTGTACCGGGGGGATACCCGGGCCCAAAGGAATCCCATCGATCTTGCCTGCTATGTTACGTTCTTCCCCCAGCTCATCGCAGGCCCCATCGTCCGGTATACGGATATTGCCCAGCAGCTGAAAACCAGAGTCCACAATTGGGACAATCTGCGCCAGGGCACCGGGCGATTTTTGGCAGGGCTGGGCAAAAAGGTATTGCTTGCGAACCTCTTGGGGGAAATCTGCGCCGCCTGGCGGGTGACCCAGGACCCCAGCGTGCTGTTTTCCTGGCTCTATGCCGTCAGTTACACTCTGCACATCTATTTTGATTTCTCCGGCTATAGCGATATGGCCATTGGCCTGGGGCGGATGTTTGGCTTTTCCTTCCCGGAAAACTTTAATTATCCCTATATCTCCCGCAGTATTACGGAGTTCTGGCGGCGGTGGCATATGTCCCTGAGCTCCTGGTTCCGGGACTATGTATATATCCCCCTTGGGGGCAACCGGAAAGGGAAGGCACGGCAGATTTTCAACATTCTGGTCGTATGGATGCTCACCGGCTTCTGGCACGGGGCCTCCTGGAATTTTGTATTCTGGGGGCTGTGGTTTGCGCTGCTGCTGATCGTCGAAAAAAGCTTCCTGCTGAAAACGCTGGATTCCTCCAGAGTTTTGGGGCGGGTTTATGTGCTTCTGGCGGTCATGCTGGGCTTTGTGCTGTTTGATGCCTCCTCCCTTTCCGGGGCCATTTCCTGCATGGGGAGTCTATTCGGCCTTGCCGGTATCCCCGGGGAATCGGCAGAGGGGCTATACCTTTTAAAGAGCAATGCGGTTCTTTTGTGTATCGCCATTTTGGGGGCAACGCCGCTGCCAAAGATTGCTTTGCAGAAATGCGAAAGCCGGTTCCCGAAGGCCGCTGCGGTGCTCGTCCCCATTGGAGAGATCATGCTCCTGGCCCTGGCCACCGCCTGTTTGGTGGATGGGTCCTATAATCCCTTTTTGTATTTCCGGTTCTGATTTTCTGAAAAGATTCACTTCGACAAATGGGGATTTGACGGGGTAAACGGTAGGTACCGAAGGCAAGCTCTTCCCCCCTCCTGCAGGAGGGGGGAAGGAGTTTCTCTATCAACCCCTCAAATCCTTATTTACCAATTGGAGGTATCCCATGAAGCAATTCAAAAATCGATATTTCCTCCTGTTCGCCGCCTTTTTTATTGCCCTCACCATTGCCTGCTGGGTCCATACGCCCAACGCCGAATCCCTGACCGAGCGGCGGAAGCTGGCCCAGAGGCCGGAATTGACGGCACAGAGCTTCCTATCCGGGCGCTTTGCATCCGGCTTTGAAAGCTACACCCAGGACCAGTTTCCCCTGCGGGAGGGCTTTCGGACCCTGAAAGCGGTATTCCAGACCAAGGTCCTTGGCAGGAGTGACAATAATAATATTTATGTAAATAATGATACTATGGCCCAGCTGGAATATCCGGAAAACCTGAGTTCTGCCGACTATGCCGCCGGGAAATTCCAGGAGGTAGTCAGCCGCTATCTGGACGGCAGCAACCGGGTTTACCTCTCCGTGATCCCCGATAAGGGATACTTTTTAGAGGGCATCCCAAAGATGGACTATGATGCCTTTGTAAACCGGCTGATCGAGCAGGCCGATTCCGCAAATTATGTAAACATCTTCCCCACCCTGTCTTTGGATAGCTACTATCGCACGGATACCCATTGGCGGCAGGAACAGCTGCTGCCTACCGCCCAGGCTTTGGCAAAGGCTATGGGAAAGGAAATCGGGGACGACTTTACCGTAGAGGACACCGGCATTTCCTTCCGAGGGGTCTACACCGGGCAGTCGGCCCTCCCGGAGGATGGGGAAAAGATGTATTATGTCATCTCTCCAGCCATTCAGTCCGCCGCCGTATGGGACGGAGAAAACAGTCGGGCCATGGGTATCTACGATTTCGGGAAGCTGGATAGCCGGGACCCCTACGAATTTTACCTCTCCGGCTCCCTGTCCCTCATCACCCTGACGAACGAAAACGCCGCCAGGGAAGGCAAACTCATCCTCTTCCGGGATTCCTTTGGCAGTAGCCTGTCCCCCTACTTTCTGGACTGCTACAAAGAGGTTACCCTGGTGGACATCCGATATCTCCCCGTCAACCGCCTGGGAAGGGTCATCGACTTTGAAAACGCCGATGTGCTGTTTTTGTACAGCACCCTGGTCCTCAACCACAGCGAAACACTAAAATAAGTACCCCGTGTCAAAATGCACGAAAACCTTCCAGGCATTTCGTGAACTTTTGTATCTGCAAAACGAGAAAAAGATTGCAATGGGGCAGGAATTGTGGTATATTTCTTTGTTGAGAATTGATAATATACACAAATACGAAGGAGCTTTTTTATGGCATCTCAGGACAAGATCAGAAACATTGCCATCATCGCCCACGTTGACCACGGCAAAACCACCCTGGTTGACGAAATGCTGAAGCAGGGCGGCATCTATCGGGAAAATCAGGCCACTGTGGACCGGGTCATGGACTCCGGCGACCTGGAGCGGGAGCGGGGCATTACCATTCTGGCCAAGAATACTTCCGTACACTATAAAGACTACAAAATCAACATCGTGGATACCCCGGGCCACGCCGACTTTGGCGGCGAGGTGGAGCGAATTCTGAAGATGGTCAACGGCGTTATCCTGCTGGTAGACGCCGCCGAGGGCCCCATGCCCCAGACCCGCTTCGTGCTGCAGAAGGCCCTGGAACTGGGCCATAAGGTCATCGTGGCCGTCAATAAGGTGGATAAGCCCGACGCCCGGGTCCATGAGGTCATGGACGAGGTGCTGGAGCTGCTGCTGGACCTGGACGCCACCGATGAGCAGTTCAATTCCCCCACCATCTTCTGCTCCGGCCGCCAGGGCACCGCTTCCTACGGCCCCGATGAGGTAGGCAAGGACCTGACTCCCCTGTTTGAGACCATCATCAACTATATCGATCCTCCCACGGGCGACCCCGCCGCTCCCTTGCAGCTGCTGGTGTCCTCCATCGACTACAACGAGTATGTGGGCCGGATTGCCGTGGGCCGGATTGAGCGGGGCACCATCAAGGTGAACCAGGAGGTTGCCATCTGCGACTATCACGACCCGGACCACAAGGCCAAGGGCAAGGTGGTTGCTCTGTACACCTTCGACGGCCTGGCGAAGGTCCCCGTTCAGGAGGCCAGCGCCGGCGAGATTGTGGCCCTGTCCGGCATGGCGGATATTACCATCGGCCGCACCCTGTGCGACCCCGCAGTGGTAGAGCCCCTGCCCTTTGTAAAGATTTCCGACCCCACCATCGAAATGACCTTTGCCGTCAACGATTCTCCCTTTGCCGGTAAGGAAGGCAAGTTCGTCACCTCCCGGAACCTGCGGGACCGGCTGGAGAAGGAACTGCTGAAGGATGTCTCCCTCCACGTTACCGAGCAGGGCACCGATGCCTTCAACGTGGCCGGCCGCGGCGAAATGCATCTGTCCATTCTGATGGAGACCATGCGCCGGGAGGGCTACGAGTTCTCCGTATCCACCCCCCGCGTGCTGACCAAAGAGATCGACGGCAAAATCTGCGAGCCCATCGAGCGGATGGTGGCTGATGTGCCCGAAGAGTGCATGGGCGCCGTCATCGAAAAAATGGGCAAGCGGAAGGGTGACCTTTTGGGCATGACCCCCGTAGGCAGCCGCTACCGTCTGGAGTTCCTGGTTCCATCCCGGGGCCTCTTCGGCTACCGGAACGAGTTCCTGACCGATACCCGGGGCGAGGGCATCATGTCCTCCGTGCTGGATTCCTACGCCCCCATGAAGGGTGAGATTGAGCGCCGTCAGGTGGGCTCCCTCATTGCCTTTGAGTCCGGTGAGGCCTGCTCCTACGGCCTGTTCAATGCCCAGGAGCGGGGCACTCTGTTCATTGGCGCCGGTACCCCGGTGTATGCCGGTATGGTGGTTGGCGTGTGCAGCCGGAATGAGGACATGACCGTCAACGTGTGCAAGAAAAAGCAGCTGACAAATATGCGTGCCGCCGGTTCCGACGAGGCTCTGCGGCTGACGCCTCCCAAGATTATGTCCCTGGAGCAGTGCCTGGAGTTCCTTGCAGACGATGAGCTGCTGGAATGCACCCCCAAGAGCCTGCGTATCCGCAAGCGGGAGCTGGATCACGCCCTGCGTATGCGGAACCTGATGAAGAAGCGGGCCCAGAAGTAAAGCCGAATACTTGATTTCACGCAGCCTGTGTGATAGGATAGGGGTGTATCTCACCCCACTACACGCAGACTGCGGTTTTTATTTTACCTGTCAAGGAGGTTCTCCCCATGTTTGATTTTCTGAAAAAAGCGCTCATCGGCATCGTCTCCGCCGCGGTGCTGGTAAGTGTGGGCTTCTTTATCGGTCTGCAGCTGGGTTCGTCCGGGAAAGGCCCCAGCCTGCAAGCCAAACCCACGGAAGCCCCTGCCGCTCCAACAGCCGCCGAAGAAACGGAGGCCACCGAGGCCCCCACCGGCACGGAAGCCCCTGCGGAAACAGAGCCCAGCCTTTACGGCACCTATACCCTGAGCTTTATTGGCAACCTGACCCTGGGTTCCGACGGCTTTATGGCCACCGCCTCCTCCGCCTTTTCCGCCATCGTAGGCGATGACTACAGCTATCCCCTGAAAAACGTAGCCTCTGTCCTGCAAAACGACGACCTGACTCTTGGCAATCTGGAATGCGTCTTAAAAACCGGAGACTTTTCCACCAAGGGCGGCGCCCGGCTCTATAAGGGGGAGCCGGAATACGCTCAGATTTTAAGTCTGGGCGGCGTGGATCTGGTAAGTCTTGCCAACAACCACATTATGGACTACGGCGAAGAGGGACTGAACCAGACGGAAAGCGCCCTGGATGCCGAGAACATCTCCTATGTCTGCCAGGACCAGACCGCCGTTATTTCAACAAGCCGCGGTCTGAAAGTGGGTATCTACGCCATCGGCTCCCAGGCCGCCACGGATGATATTGACGCCGCCGTCCAGGCCCTGAAGGATGAGGGCGCCCAGCTTCTCATCGCCATGCCCCACTGGGGCGGAGAGGATACTTATGTCGTCAACCCGGACCAGAAAAAGCTGGGCCGGAAGCTGATTGACGCAGGCTTCCACATTGTGGCCGGTACCCATCCCCACCATGTCCAGAAGGTTGAAGAGTACCACGACGGCCTGATCTACTACAGCCTGGGTTCCTTCTGCTCCGGCACCAGTGATTTCCCCTCCGACATGGATACCCTTATCATGCAGCAAACCGTAACCCTGAACGAGGACGGCACCGTCACTCTGGGCGAGCGGACCCCCATGCCCGCCTGTATGTCCAGCTCCACCCCCCAGAACATCTACCAGCCCACCCTCTACCCGGAAGACAGCAAGGCCTACAGCCGGGTGGGCCAGAAGCTTTACGACGACTATACCTTCGGAAAAAACGCCCAGGAATATCCGTTCTGATCGGCCCTACAATTTTGAAAGGGAGACGCCCGGCAAATGGGCGTCTCCCTTGTTGTTTTAGAAGATATCTTCTTCGTCTCCGTATTTTTTATACACATATATTCCGGCGCCGATGGCTCCGAAGGCCAGGACCGTCAGCAGAATGGGAATCATGATGGGCATTCCCTTTTTGGCGGGCTTCTCCTGGGGTTGCGGCAGGGTGGTTTCCACGGCCGCCTCAGTTGTTGGAGCCGTCGTCGGCTCCTCGGTCGCGGTTTCCGTAGGTGCGGTGGTCTCCGCCACAGTCCGGCGGAAGGTAACCTCCATGGTATGGTCCCCCTGGATGTTCCGGAAGGTGTATACACCTACGGAGCCTATGCTTTTTCCGTCTACCAGAACATCATCCACCACATAGCCCTTTTCCGGCTTGGCGGTAAAGCTGACATTCTTCCCCTTGGGGGCCGGTACCGCCCCGGATGGCTCCAGTGTGCCGCCTGCGCCGCAGGTTGCCGTAATGGTATAGCTGCTGCCGCCGGAGCCGGTGGAAGCTGCAGCGTCCCCGGTAAGGCCGCTGCCCTCCCGGATTACCAGCTTGGCAGGCTCACTGCTGGCCGTTCCGTAGTTCCCCTTGGCCCCCGCAGTGGCAATCACATAATAGGTTCCCGGGTCCTTGGGGGCCGTGGTGGTCTCCCCCTGGGTACAGGCACTGTCCGAATAATATGTATAGGTAACGGTTCCGCTGTAGGCCTCCCCTTCAATGCCGGTAACCTTGGCCCCGTACATACTCTGGCTTTTGCCGGTATAGCCCAGGGTTTTGTCTTCCAAAGTAACCGTCGGCGTAACCGGGGTGATTTTGACGGTGACGGTACCGGTTACATCTCCATAGCCGTACATCTCCACCCGGTAGCCCACCTTGTAGGTACCCACATCGGTGTACTCCGGGAATTCCTCCAGGTCATAGTCCCCGGAAGTCCCCTCCCGGTAGTAGATGTACGCCCCGCCGGGAACGGTCACCTGAACCTCTGCCGGTTCGCCGTCGTAAACCTTGGTCACATCCCGGACGGACACATTTTCCATATCCTCCGGTTCCTGGCTTTCCGACTCCGTTACCACCCGCACCGGGTCACTTTGCTCAGAGGGGGCGTACTCCCCATCCCCGGCAAATCTGGCAAAAAAGTAGTAGGTTTCCCCGGGCTTCAAATCCATAAATACCCGCTTGGTGGTCCACTGGGTATCCGGTTCCGCCTCCGTATAGCCCCAGGCGTATTCCGCATCGCCATAGCCCCCGGTAATCTTTTTCAGCACCACCTGGGTTCTGCCGACGGACTCCACCTCCACCGTAGGAGCGGACTGTGCCCATGAGCTGTCCCAGGATGAGGCCGACACCCCAAGGGTGACCGTCAACAGCACCGCCAGCAAGGCGGGAAGCATCCTGCGTAAACGCATAATATCTCCTCCTTTGCCCCCAGTATACCATATTTTTGAGGCGCAAACAAGAGAGAAACTATGAACGGAGCTTTAAGGCTGCCTTACGGCACCTTACTTCACAAACCGCTTCAGAGTTTTGGTCAGCACCAGAGCCAGGGCAATCTTGAGCAGATCCGGAATGATATAGGGAATGACACACATTCCCAGCACGGACATCAGGGAAATCGCCCCCTTGGCCTTGGTATACACCACCAGGAACCAGACGGTGCCAAAGGCATAGCAGACAGCGAGACCCAGAACCATGCCCAGCACCAGCGCCCACAGCTGCTTGGGCAGCAGCTTCTCTACCGCCCACATAATCAGGGCAGAGGCCAAAAAGCCCAGGATATAGCCGCCGGTAGCGCCCATGAGCCGTCCGATGCCGCCGGTAAACCCGGAGAACACCGGCAGGCCTACCGCACCGAGAAGCACATATACAAGGACCGCCAGCGTCCCCCGTTTGCCCCCCAGCAGTCCCACCGCCAGGAAAACACCCATGGTCTGCAGGGTGAAGGGAATTTCGCCGGGAACGGAAATCCAGGCGCAGATGGCCATAATGCAAGCGAAGAGGCCGATATAGGCCATATCCAGGGTGGTCAGTTTTTTCTTGTTCATACTCTTTTCTCCTTTTCTCTTTTCCGCGTTATAAAATATCGCTGCGAACCAATTTCCTAAGGGATCCTTTTTGGGGGGGACGCTTCCGCAGCAAAAGCCTTCCCTACAGGCGCAGGCTGATCTCCCCGGAGCGCAATGTCTCCCGGGTACCGTCCGGATACTCCACAATGAGCCCGCAGTGCTCGTCCAGATCCAGGGCTTGGGCTCTGCGGCTTCCTTGGGGAGACAGGACTTGAACTTTCCTGCCCAAAACCATACTCCGCCTGCGGTACTCCTGCCTGGCCTCCACCGGGAACAGCAGGCAGTTTTCCAGTTCATTCAAAAATACCGCCGTCAGAGCGTTCCTGCCCTCTTCCCGGGCAGATTCATAAACCGATCCCGCCACCTGGGCAAGCGTCTCCGGGAAGCCCTCCGGGGGGCGATAGGCATTAAAGCCCACCCCCAGCACGGCATAGTCCAGGGTTCCTTCCTCCATCCGGAAGGCAGCCTCCGTCAGAATGCCGCAGACCTTTTTCCCGTCCAGGAAAATATCGTTGACCCATTTGATTTTGGTCTCCCTGCAGGAGAGGGCTTCCGCCGCCCTTGCCGCTGCCACTGCCGCCAAAACGGTCAGATCTCTTGCCGCCGTTGGCGGCCAATCCCGGCGAATGAGGACACTGAGATACACCCCCGTGTCCGCCGGAGAATAAAACTTCCGGCCCATCCGTCCCCGGCCCAGGGTCTGGCTGGCCGCCACCAGCACGGTGCTGTCCGGCGCCCCTGCTTCCGCCCGGGCCCGCAGCAGGGCGTTTGTGGAGCTGACCTCCCCCAGGACCTCCAGGTGCCAGTGGTCCGGGAAGCACAGCCGGCTTTCAATGCCGCCCAGGGAGAGAATATCTCCCGCAGACACCAGCCGATAGCCCCGGCTGGGAATTCCCTCGATGGGGTACCCCGCCTCCCGCAGCGCCTGAATTGCCTTCCACACCGCCGCCCGGGAAACCTGCAGACTCTGGGCCAGCTCTTCTCCGGAAAGGTAGGTCCCCCGGCAGGCAGAGAGCAAGGTCACCACCCGGTCTTTCGTTGTCAAAGTATCACCTTCTTCATCCCCGGCATCGTACCATGGGATTCTATTCTTGTCAACCATATTTTAATTTCGGTTTACAATCAGAGCGTCAAAAGCTCCCCGGTTTTCCGGGGAGCGTGTGTCTCTTTTTAGCAGCCGAAACCAGCCATCTGGCACAGAATCTGCCAGATTCCGCAGAAATTAAAACGCATCATCTTGGCCTCCTTATTGGATTTCGTCTCGCGAGGACAGGATGAATTGTAACCGAAATGTAATCATTTTTCAAGCTGTAAATATTGGTAAATTACCCGGCGGCGCCGTCGATGCCGGCATCCTCCGTGAAGGTCAGAATCAGGCCGTTTGGCAGGCAGGCGATGGGCATCCCGCTGTCGCACCAGCCCATGGCCATACATACATGGTCCGGGCAGCTGGCCTGGGTGACGGCCACTTTATTGTCCTTTACCTCAATGGTGTTGGTGCCGCCATTGGCCCCCTGTACCGTCAGCACCTGGTTCTTGGACAAATCCAGGGTCATGGTCACCCTGCCGTCCTGGATGACGGTGACATATTTCTTTTCCGGCTGGCCTTTCAGAAGCCACAGGCCCAGTCCCAGGGACAGGACCAAAACGATTGCAATAAGAATGATCCAATGTTTTGTTTTCATGTACTTAGTTTCCCCCGTGCTCTTCCAGATATGCCTGGATGCAGTCCAAAAATTCTTCGCCGTAGCGCTCCGCCTTGCTGCTGCCCACACCGCTGACCTCTAAAAATTTTTCCCGGGTCGTTGGCATCTTCCTTGCCATATCCTCCAAAGAGGCGTTGGTGAAGATGATATAGGCCGGCTGGCCGGTGCGCTTGGCAATGTCCCAGCGGAGCTTTTTCAGCTCTTCCAGCAGTCCGGACGGCGCCACCGGCTTGGGTGCAGGTGCCTTCCGTTCCTTCTTCTCCCGGGTCAGCATAAATACCTGTTCCCCGGACAAAACCTGATCCGCCTTGGCCGTCAGCAGCAGTCCCCCATGCTCCGGGTCCACCTTCAGGCAGCCCTGGCCGATCAGAGTATCGATGTACATCCGCACATCGGCTTCTTTTCTTCTTTGCAGGGCGCCGTAGTCGGATAAATGCTCCAGCTTCAGCTGCAAAACCCTTTGGCTGGCGCTGCCCCGAAGCACCGCCGCCACCATGCTCTGGCCCAGGCTGTAGCCCAGGCGGGTAAACAGGTTCTCCACACAGGAGAGAATAATCCTTGCCTCATTGGTGATGTCCACCCGGGTAAGGCCCTCGTCACAGTTGCCGCAGTTTCCGCAGCGGGGAGCATGGGCCTGGCCGAAATAGTCCAATATCTTTCCCCGGAGGCACTGGTCCGTTTTGCAGTAGTCCACCATTTTATCCAGCCGGATCAGATCCTGGCGGATCCGCTGCTGCTCCTGCTCCTCTGTCAATTCACTCTTTTCCGAGGAGTGCTCAATCAGCCATTTGGCGGTATGTACATCCTTTGGGGCAAACAGCAGGATGCACTCCGCCTCGGAGCCATCCCGCCCGGCCCGGCCCGCTTCCTGATAGTAGGCCTCCAGGCTCTGGGGCATACTGTAGTGGATCACAAAGGACACATTGGATTTGTCGATGCCCATGCCAAAGGCGTTGGTGGCCACCATCACGTTGGCCCGGTCGAAGATAAAGTCCTCCTGGTTTTCGTGGCGCTCAGCCTCCTCCAGGCCCGCGTGGTAGCGGGTAGCCCCGATGTCCCGGGACCGGAGCAGTTGGCATACGGACTCCACATCCTTCCGGGTAGAGCAGTAAATAATGCCGGTCTTCTCCCGGCGGTCCCAGATGAGCTTTAATAGCTCCCCGTCCTTGTCCTTTGGCCTGCGGACCTCAAAGCGGAGGTTGGGCCGGTCGAAGCCCGTCACCACCCGTTCCGGGTTTTGCAGGCCCAGAATCGCCTCAATATCCTCCCGGACCCGCTGGGTGGCCGTGGCCGTAAAGGCGGAAACCACCGGCCGCCGGGGCAGGAGCCGCAAAAAATCCACAATCTTTAAATAGCTGGGCCGGAAATCCTGGCCCCACTGGGAAATGCAATGGGCCTCGTCCACCGTAACAATGGATACGGTTCGAGCCTGAATGGCCTCCAGAAAGCCATCCGTCAGCAGCCGCTCCGGGGCCACATAGATGATCTTGTACATCCCGCTCTGGATATTCCGATACACCAGCCGAATCTGCGCCGGGGTCAGGGAGGAATTGATATAGGCCCCCGCCACACCGGCATCCTTCAGGGCCATGACCTGGTCCTTCATCAGGGAAATCAGGGGAGAAATAACCAGCGTCACTCCCGGCAGCATCAGCCCCGGCACCTGGTAGCAAAGGCTCTTGCCGCCGCCGGTGGGCATGATGCCCAACGCGTCCCGGCCGGAAAGCTGGGCATCGATGAGCTTTTCCTGCCCCGGCCGGAAGGCGGTATATCCAAAATATTTTTGCAGGGTCTCGTATTTGTCCATGTTGAAACCTTTCGTTTTTTTCCTCACATCTTACCACAATCTCACCGATATTGCAAATATCCGATAAACTTCTTCACGGCCAGGGACGCCGTTTCCGTTTCTCTTAATGCCAGCGCCGTCTCCCGGTAGGCGGGGACATCCAGCTCCTTGGCAACAATGTCGTAGGGAGTCCTTTTTAAAATCATCTCCGTCAGCATACTTACCCCTAAGCCGCTTTCCACCATAGCCATAATGGCGTAGTCGTCCCAGGTGGTAAAGTGAACCCGGGGCTTTAGCCCATTGCGCTGGAACACCTCGGAGACCTCCGCCTGGGCTCCCTTTTCCAGCAACATAAAGGGCTCCTCCGCCAGGGCGGCAATGGGGACCTTGTCGTATTGAGTCAGAGGATGGTCCTTTGGGAGGATGGCCAGCAGCCGGTCCCGGCCCAGGGGGATGGTTTCAAAATCCGGCCGGGTGGGCAGCCGCAGAAAGCCGCAGTCCACTCTTCCCTGGGCGATCCAGTCCTCAATTTCCGTATAATCCCCCAAAAGGAGCTCATAGTCCACCCCGGGATAGTCCTTCTGGAAGGCCTTGATGATATTGGGCACCCAGTGGATAGCGCCGCTGGAAAAGGTACCGATGCGGATAAAGCCGGACTGGACCCCGTGGAGGTCGTCTACCTCCATCTGGAGCTTCTGATACTCCGTACACAGGCTCTGGGCATAGGGCAGCAGCCGGGAGCCGTCGGAGGTCAGCCGGATGCCGGATCGGTTCCGCTCCAAAAGCGTAATGTTCCACTCCTTTTCCAGGTCGTGAATCATCCGGCTGACGCCACTCTGGGAGTAATTCAGTACCTCCGCCGCCCTTGTAAAGGAGCCGTACTCCACCGCCTTGATAAAGGCCATATATTTCAGGATGTTCATATCCATAGGCTTGTCCCCCTTATGTATGCAGTTTTCTCATGCACTCCATGCGAAACATTCGCTTTTCAAATGCTTTTCCCTATGATACAATGCCTTCATCCAAATTGCAAGAGAGAGGACGAGAAAACATGACCACATCGACCATTTGTGTAACCATCACCATTGTCCTGTACCTGGTCGGGATGCTGTGGATCGGCGCCCACTACGCCAAGGAAAATTCCTCCAGCTCCGATTTCTATCTGGGCGGCCGGAAGCTGGGCCCTCTGGTCACCGCCATGAGTGCCGAGGCTTCTGATATGTCCAGCTATCTGCTCATGGGCCTGCCGGGCCTGGCTTACCTCAGCGGTATGGCTGACGTGGGCTGGACCGCCATTGGCTTGGGGCTCGGTACATACTTCAACTGGCTCTTCACCGCCCGCCGAATCCGTCGGTACACCCAGATTACCGGTGCCTTTACCCTGCCCCAGTTCTTTTCCCACCGGTTCCACGATCACAAGAACATCCTGGCCGCCATTTCTGCGGTCATCATCATCATTTTCTTTATCCCCTATACCGCTTCCGGCTTCTCCGCCTGCGGCAAGCTGTTTTCCAACCTGTTCGGCGTGGACTATATGCCCGCCATGATCGTCTCCGCCGTTGTCATCGTGGGCTATACCGCCGCCGGCGGCTTCCTGGCCGCCTCCATTACGGACCTGGTGCAGAGTATTATTATGACCATTGCCATTCTCTTTGTGCTCATTTATGCCACGGTTCAGGCCGGTGGCGTAGGAGCCGTGATGGAGAACGCCAAGGCTCTGCCCGGCTACCTGTCCTTTACAGAGACTTATACCGGCAGCGGCGCCGCCGCCTATACCCCCCTGACCATTCTCTCCACCCTGGCCTGGGGCCTGGGCTATTTTGGAATGCCCCATATTCTGCTCCGGTTTATGGCCATTGAGGATGAGAAGAAGCTGAAGCTCTCCCGCCGGGTTGGCTCCATCTGGGTGGTTATTGCCATGGCGCTGGCCATTATGATCGGCGTCGTGGGCAACACTCTGACTGCCAAGGGCTCCATCGAAACCCTGACCGGCTCCAACAGCGAAACCATCATCATCAAAATCGCCACCCTGCTGTCCACCCACGGTGTAGTGCCCGCCCTGATGGCCGGCCTGATTCTGGCCGGTATTCTGGCCAGCACCATGTCCACCGCAGACTCCCAGCTGCTGGCCGCCTCCTCCAGCGTCTCCCAGAACTTGCTGCAGGATACCTTCGGCCTGAAAATGAGCCAGAGCGCCAGTATGCTGGCCGCCCGGCTTACCGTAGTGCTCATTGCCATTTTGGGCATCATCATCGCCCGGGACCCCAACAGCTCCATTTTCGGCATCGTTTCCTTCGCCTGGGCCGGTTTCGGCGCCGGCTTCGGCCCCTTGGTCATCTGCGCCCTGTTCTGGAAGCGCACCACCTTCGCCGGTGCCATTGCAGGCCTCGTCTCCGGCGGTGTGGCCGTCTTCGTATGGAAGTACCTGGTAAAACCTTTGGGCGGCGTCTTCGGCATCTATGAGCTGCTGCCCGCCTTCCTGGTAGGCCTTCTCGCCATCATCATCGTCAGCCTTTTGACCAAGGCCCCCGGGGAAGAGGTCATGAAGGAGTTCGAGCTTGCAAGAAGCAAGGAAGAGCTGAACTGAAAATCGTTTTCGGGCTATTAAAAGCATAAAAAAGCACCGCATTCTTTTCCGGATGCGGTGCTTTGCTTTTTAAATTTACTTGCTGCTGATGTCCGCTCCAAAGTACTTGTTGGAAAGCGTGCTGAGGGTTCCGTCGGCCCGCAGCTCCTCAATGGCCTTGTTCACGGCCTTCCGGAGGGAAGCGGAGGCTTCACCCTTCTGCATGGGGATGGCTACATCGTTGGCATCATCGGCCTCAGCCACGATTTTAATAGCGGCGTCGGGATGCTGGCTCAGGTAATCGTAGAAGGAAACGTCGGCATTCAGGGTGGCGTCAGCCCGGCCCTGCAGCACCATCTGGATGGTCTCGTCCAGGGTGTCCACGCCGGAGCAGGTAGCGCCGTACTGTTCCGCCAGCTCCATATAGGTGCTGCCGATGGAGTTGGCAGTGGTCTTACCCTCCAGATCGTCAAAGGACTGGATGCTGTCGTTGTCCTCCTTGACCACCAGAGCGGTGCGGATGTAGGCATAGGGCTCACTGAAGTCGTAGGTCTCCTGGCGGCTGGGAGTCACATCCACGCCGTTGATAACCATATCGTAGCGTCCGGCCTCTACACCGGCCAAAAGGCCGTCCCATTCGCCTTCTACGAAGGTTGCCTTCACGCCTAGTTTTTCGGCAATGGCCTTGCCCACTTCCACATCGTAGCCCACCAGAGCATCGGAATCATCGTGGAAGGACCAGGGGGCCCAGTTGCCCTCCAGAGCAATCACCAGCTCCCCCTTTTCCTGAATCTGTGCCAGGCGGTCGGCAGAAGCATCGGTCTTCTTGCCGCAGCCGGCCAGAACAGACAGGCTCAGGCACAAAGTCAATAAAACGGATACATACTTTTTCATGACTTACTCCTTTTCATTTTCTCCGAGGATGGTTTTCAAAAATTCCCTGGATCGCTCCTGGGTGGGATTCTGGAAGAAGGCCTTAGGATCGGTGGATTCCTCCACCACCACGCCGCCCTCCATAAACACCACCTTGGAGGAGACATTTTTTGCAAAGTTCATTTCGTGGGTCACCACCAGCATGGTCATGCCCTCCTGGGCAAGGCCGCGCATAACGGCCAGCACCTCCCCCGTCAGCTCCGGGTCCAGGGCGGAGGTAGGCTCGTCAAAGAGGATAATTTCCGGCTCGGTGGCCAACCCCCGGGCAATGGCGATGCGCTGCTGCTGTCCGCCGGAAAGCTGGCTGGGGTAGTAGTCCGCCCGATCAGCAAGGCCCACTTTCTCCAGCATCCGCATTCCGATTTCGTTTGCCTGCTGCTTTGGCATTTTCCGGGCGGTAATCAGGCCCTCCGTCACGTTTTGCAGGGCGGTCTTGTTGCGGAACAGGTTGTAGTTCTGAAAAACGAAGGCGGTTTTCTTCCGGAATCGGGCAATGTCCTTTTTGGAGGCGCCGTGCAGGGGAAATACCTCCCCATCGAAAACCATCTCCCCCTGATCGGCGGTTTCCAGGAAGTTGACGCACCGCAAAAAGGTCGTCTTGCCGGAGCCGCTGGGGCCCAGAATGGCCACCACATCTCCCTTGTCCACATCCAGACTGACGCCCTTCAGGACCTCCAGGTTATCGAAGGATTTGTGCAAATTTTTGATTTCCAGCATAGCCATATTACATCGCTCCGTAGGAATTCAGTTTCTTTTCACCCATGGCCTGGAGCTTGGTCAGCACCGTGCAGAACAAAAGATAGATAAGGGCCACCTCAATGTACAGGGCCAGGTGCTCATAGTACCGGGAGGCAATCCGCTGGGTAACCATAAACATTTCCATAACGGTGATATTGGCGGCCAGGGAGGTGTCCTTCACCATGGAAATCAGATTGTTGGACAGGGAGGGAAATGCGGTACGCATAGCCTGGGGCAGAACGATCCGGCGCATGATCTGCATATAGCTCATGCCTACACAGTAGCCGGCCTCCAGCTGCCCCTTGGGTACGGATTCCAGGGCGGCCCGGATGGTCTCGGCGCAGTAGGCCCCCTCGTTGATGGAAAACACCAGCACTGCCGAGGGGAAGGGCTCCAGCATGATCCCCAGGTTGGGCAGGCCATAAAAAATCACATACAGCTGCACAAGCAAGGGCGTACCCCGAACCACCCAGATATAAAACCGGGCCAGCTGCTTTAAAACCTTTACATTGGCAAACTGTACCATGGCGGCGATGACGGCTATCACCAGCGCCAGTGAAAAGGAAATCACCGTCAGCGGAATGGTCATGGTGAGCCCCGGCAGCAGGATTTTGGGAAAGGATTCCAGAAGAATCCGCAATAAGCGTTGAGACAAATAAATTCTCCTTTGGTTAGAACTTCTCCGACAGATCCCGGTAGAACCGGTCCAGCTCCTCCTGGGTATCGAAGTTGGCAACGTACATCTGGTTGGCCATGGCACCGGACAGGGCATCGGGAATCCGGCCGTTCATGACCATATGGTCCCGGTACTTCATCATGACCTCGTAGTCGTCCAGCTTGTAGTGGACGCCGTCCCGGCGGCCGTAGAAGGCGCAGAAGTGGTGGGCCCCAATGGGCTTGGTGTTCTTATTGAAGCAGACCATGTCGGCCCAGATCTTATAAACGTCGGTCTCCTGGCTGTAGTTGTACATATCCGGGGTGTAGCCGCCGGCGGGGCGCATATTCACTTCCAGCCCCAGCACATCACCTTTCTTGCCCAGGCCCTCCTGGTCCTGGGTCAGGACGAAGAATTCCAGATGGATGAACCGGCTCTTCACCCCGAAGGACTTGACGGTTTTCAGGCCGTACTCCCGGATCTTATCCGGCAGGTCCTTCACCAGGTAATAGACGGAATCCGTGTTGTCGTTGACGATGTCCATAATGGACATGGGGGAAATGTTGCCGGACTCAAAGAGGGGCTGGCCCTGGGAGTCCACAATGGCATCGTAGGTCTGGACATAGCCGTTGACGTACTCCTCCATGATATACACCTCGTCGCTCTTGGTGTCCAGGAAGAATTCCAGCTCCTCGTCGCTTTTCAGCTTATAGGTGTGGTTGGCTCCCACGCCGTTGTCGGGCTTCACCACTACGGGATAGCCCACGGTATGGGCAAAGTCCAGGCAGTCCTCCAGCCCCTCCACAATGTGGTACCGGGCGGTAGGGATGCCCGCTTTGGCATAGTACTCCTTCATGGCGGACTTATACTTGATTTTCCGCATATCGCTGAGCTTGGGGCCGGTGGTGATGTTGAACTCCGTGCGGAGCCTGGCATCCTGCATCAGCCAGTATTCGTTGTTGGATTCCAGCCAGTCGATCTTGCCGTACTTAAAGGAGAAGAAGGCCACAGCCTTAAAGACCTCGTCGTAGTTTTCCAGGCTGGACACCTTGTAATATTCGTCCAGGCTGTCCCGCAGCTGCTGCAAAAGGTTTTCGTAGGGGCTGTCGCCGATGCCCAAAACCCGCATACCGTTCTTTTTCAGCTCCGCGCAGAATTTCCAGTAGGTCATGGGGAAATTCGGGGAGATAAACACAAAGTTTTTCATATGACGCTCTCTTTCTATATTTTATCCCAGCAGCCAAGGCAGATAGACCTTGACCATCATGTGCCACCAGGGCCAGTCGTGGTTCACATCCTTGCCCCAGTATTCAAACCGGGTGTGGATGCCCTTCCGGCAGCACACCTCATCCAGGCGGCGGGTGGATTCCAGAAGCACATCCTCCCAGGCGCCCTGGCCTACCACGATCAGGGACTTCTGGCTGTTGTACATCTGCATATAGGGGTGATCCCAGGGCATATTGTTCAGGTACAGCACCGGGCAGTTATTGTATACCAGGTCATCGCAATAGTCACCAAAGAATTCCTTGTTATCGTACAGGCCGGAAATGGCAAAACAGCTGTCGAACAGGTCCGGGCGGCGGTAGTAGAGGTTGGCGGCGTGCATGGCCCCCATGGAGCAGCCGAAGGTCATGATGCCCTGGTCAAAGCCGTTCCGCTCTCCGCTCAGGTGCTTGATGTAGGGCACCAGCTCGTCCACAATGTAGTGGTACCACTTTTCGTGGTTTTCAATGCGCCAGCGGTTGTCGGCGCCAATGGCCGCCCAGGCCTCATTGTCGATGGAGTCGGCGCAGTATACGGTGCACTTGCCGGACTCAATCCAAGGAGACCAGGTTTCCGGCATATTATTGCCCTCAAAGTCAAAGAACCGCCCCCCCTGGCAGGGGAAAAACAGAACGGGCTTGCCGTAGGAACCGTAGACCTTGAACTCCATATCCCGGTTCAGGTTGCTGCTGTAATGCTTGAAATAACGAATCTCCATTGGTATCAGAACCTTTCCAAATAAATTAAACGCCCAGACACTCCATAAAAATCGGCACCTGCTTGGCCCAGGAGGCTTCGCAGTGGGTGCCCTCGGGGACAATGCGCAGGGCCAGATTGACCCGTTTGGTCATAAGCAAATGGCTGGTAGAAAACAGGGCCTCGGCGTTGGCGGCGTGGTTGAACATTTCCTTGGCGCCGTAGTCCAGGTATACGCAGGTGTCCCGGCGGACATGGGCCCGGGCAATGAGCTCCAGCATCTTCCCGGGAGCTGCCCAGAGGCTGGGGCTCAGGCAGGCGGCCCGCTGGAAAATATGGTTAAAGGTGGTTACGGCATACAGGGCCATAAGCCCGCCCATGCTGGAGCCGCAGATGATGGTATTCTCCCGGTCCGGCAGGGTCCGGTAGGTTTCGTCAATATAGGGCTTCAGGTCCTTGATGAGCCAGTGCATATAGCGCTTGCCCTCGCCCTTGATTCTCCCGAGCTCGGAATTTTCAAAGGTCACGGGAGAATATTCCCGCAGGCGGCCGTCCCCCTCCCGGTTGCACTCGATGCCAACCAGAATCAGGTCCTTGCCGCTTTTCTCCATATAGTCGTACATTCCCCAGGAGGTACCGAAGGTGGCATCCTCATCAAAGAACACGTTATGTCCGTCGAAGAGATACATAACAGGGTAGCGCCGGTCCGGGTCCTCCTCGTAGCTTTTGGGCAGATACACATAGGCCCGCCGGACTTGATCCCCGGAAAGCTGCGGAATGGTGATATCCCACTTGATAATCATGGCATCAATTCCTTATCCTGTAAAATAGACCAGAATAGTATAGTATCCCCGGGGTTCTTTGTCAAGAATCCCGGGGAAATCTGTATGTGTGATGAATGCAAACAGCCGCAGAAGGCGAACAAACTGTGTATTTCCAACAAGAAAATTTACTTTAATTTGTGGAATATGGGCTGCCGGTTTTCGAAGGTACAGACATAGCCGAAAATATCCCCCAGCATCGAAGCGGCATCAAAGCAATACTGCCCCACCCGATCGCACCGGTGGGCATCACTGCCGACGGTGACAATCTCGCCGCCCAGCTCCTTGAAGCGCTTGAAAAAGTCCACCGTAGGAAGATAACCTACGCTCCGGTCCACGCCGCTGGTGTTCATTTCCAGCCCCTTGCCCTTGTCTGCCAGGGTTTTTAGAATTTCGTCCAGTACCTCCCGGTGGGCAGCATATTCCAGAGGCGACCGGGTGGGATTGAAGGGAGACTTCATTAAAAAGGTCAGGTGGGCCAGCACATCATAGTCCTCGTGGACCTTAACCCGCTTTAAGGTCTCCTCCAAAAAGTCCCGCTGGGCATCCCCGGGGATCTTCCCCTGCCAGTATTCCTGGAAATATACATCCAGGCCATGGACAAAGTGGACGCTGCCCAATACGAAATCGTAGTGCCGCTGGCTCAGCCGCTGCAAAAGCAGGGACTGGTTGTTTTCCAGCAGGCCAAACTCCATGCCCCGGCGGATTTTCAGGCCCGGGACCTCCAGACGGTCATATTCCCTGTTATAGGCGTTGACATCGAAAACCATGGTCTGGGTCACGGCCAGGGGGTCAAAGTCCACATGGTCCGTAAAACAGATTTCCTGCAGGCCCTTTTCCTTGGCAGCGGTGGCCAGGGCCAGGCCGGAGTCGTGGCCGTCGAAGGAGACGGCGGAGTGAATGTGATAGTCAAACATGATGTTCCTCCTCCCAAAAGAGTCTAAAGGCAGTGGGCAATGCGGCGGCAGCGTCTATTTCCTCTGCCGTCATCCATACAAGGTTCGGGGCGGTATTTTCCACTTCGGCATAAATACCCTGCATATCCCAGATGATGTGGGTAAAAATGTGTTTCCGGCGGACAGCCTTTTCCAGCTGCCTGGGAACAAGGCCCACTTCTTCCAGCTTCTCCAGGGCCTGCTGGGGCTCTAAAATGCCCCGGATGTTTGGAAATTCCCACAGGCCTGCCAGAAGTCCCTTGTTTTCCCGCTTCCGCAAAGCATACCGGTTCCCGCAGCGGAGAATAAATACGGTCTTTTCTTCCAGCCGCTTGGGCTTTTGGGGGGACTTTTTGGGCAGCCCGGCGGCAGTGCCGTGCAAATTCCCCAGGCAGAAGTCCCTGCAGGGGCACCCGTCGCACTGAGGCTCCCGATTGGGCCCGCAGAGGGTAGCCCCCAGCTCCATAAGGGCCTGGGTAAAGGTCCCGGCCTCCTCGGGATAGACCTTTTCCAGCGCCTCCGTGACCTCTACCCGGACCTTTGGATCGTCAATGGGACGGTCGTCATCCCGAAGCCGGGAGAGAAGCCGCAGCACATTTCCGTCCACCGCCGGGGTGGGCAGGTCAAAGGCAATGGAGCAAATTGCTCCGGCGGTATAAGGGCCGATGCCGGGCAGAGCCAGGATCCGGTCATGGTCCTTGGGAAACACGCCGTTATATTCCTGGCACAGCACCTGGGCGCATTTTTTCAGGTTCCGCACCCGGCTGTAGTAGCCCAGGCCCTCCCATAGCTTGTGCAGGGTATCGTCGTCACAGGCAGCCAGGGCCTCTACCCTGGGCAGAGCATTTAAAAAGCGGCTGTAGTAGCCCTTTACCGCCTCCACCCGGGTCTGCTGGAGCATGATCTCCGACACCCAGATTCTGTAGGGATCCCGGGTCTGCCGCCAGGGGAGAATGCGCTTATTTTCTTCGTACCACCCCGGCAATACCCGGGGCAGGGCAGATAGTATATCGTCCATGGGGACCTCCAATCTTTTTCCCTATTTTACACCATCCCGGAAAGCCCTGTCAAGCAGCGGTAAAAAGCCGGAAAAAGAAGACAAAATGATAAATACAGTTTTGAAAACAATACGCATCCATTTGACCGCAGCTGATGGACGGATGTAAAAGAGCCAGGGATTATGGAAAAAAGAGACAAAGGAATCGAAGAAAAGCGAAAGAAACACAGCAGGGTGCACGAAGTCTCCTTTTCAAAGACATGGACAAAATAGCAAAAAATTTGATAAAAATTTAGAGGAGTCTCCAAAAAGTTAAATTATGCTTTTATAATTATTGACTTATTATGAACAGTGTGATACCTTAGTGGTGAAATTGATAATTCCGCCGCATATCGACTTCCCCCGGGAAAGGAAGGCAAGGAGGCCAGCGCCGATCTGAAGCATATGCCAGATAGGTGCTTTTTTCGTGGGAATCTCCGGCGGAGAGAAAGGAATGATTTGCAATGGGATTTTTTTCCAAGCTTTTTGGCGGCGCAAAGGCGGAAGCCCCTGCCAATGAGATTTATGCACCGGTAGCCGGTAAGGCTGTGGATGTAACCGAAGTTCCGGACCCCACCTTCTCCTCCGGAATGCTGGGCAAGGGCATTGCCATTCTCCCCAGCGACGGGAAAATCTACGCCCCCTGCGACGGCACCGTCAGCGTCATGTTCGATACCGGCCATGCCGTAAGCCTGACCGCAGACAATGGAGCCGAGGTCCTGGTCCATGTGGGCCTGGAAACCGTAGGCCTGAAGGGCGAAGGCTTTACCATCCACGCCCAGAATGAGCAGAAGGTCAAAAAGGGTGACCTGCTCATCGAGGTAGACCTGGAGGTTCTGAAGGCAAAGGGTCTGAACCCCATCACCCCCGTACTCATCTGCAACAGCGACGAGTACACCAGGTTTGAAACCGTTACCGGCCAGGATGTGGCTGCCGGTGATGTGGTCATCAAGCTGGGTAAGTAAATTTTAGGCCATAAAGACCGTTGTGGGCCGACGGTCTTGAATGATAGGCATGCTTCCGGATTTTCCGGAGGCGAAAAGAAGAATCGAAGGAGGATTTTCTTTATGATGAAATCTCTGCAGAAGCTTGGCAAGGCGCTTATGCTGCCTGTGGCTGTGCTTCCTATCTGCGGCATTCTGATGGGTCTGGGCTACGCCCTGGCTCCCGCCGTCATGGGCGCTACCGGCGCTACTGAAGGCTTCGCTTACGTACTGGGCTTCTTCCTGATCAAAGCAGGCGGCGCCCTGATCGACAACATGGCTATCCTGTTCGCCATCGGCGTGGCCGTAGGCCTGGCCGAGGAGAGCGACGGCACCGCTGGTCTGGCCGGTCTGGTTTCCTGGCTGATGATCACCAATCTGCTGTCCACCGGCGTGGTCAGCGTCATCGCCCCCGGCATGATGGCTTCCGAAGTCAACGCCGTGGCTTTCTCCAAGATCGCCAACCCCTTCACCGGCATCCTGTCCGGTATCATCGGCGCTACCTGCTACAACAAGTTCAAGAACACCAAGCTGCCTGACGTGCTGGCCTTCTTCGGCGGCAAGCACTCCGTTGCTATCGTCACCGGCCTCGTGTCCATCGTTGTTTCCGCCATCCTGCTGTTCGTGTGGCCCGTGGTCTTCGGCGCTCTGGTCGCCGTGGGCAACGGCATCAAGGGTCTGGGCGTTGTCGGTGTTGGCCTGTATGCCTTCCTGAACCGTCTGCTGATCCCCACCGGCCTGCATCACGCTCTGAACAACGTGTTCTGGTTCGACACCATCGGCCTGGGCGACCTGACTGCTTACTGGGGCGCTCTGGTTGAGGGCGACACCATGGCCAACGGCACCGTGATCAACTGGTCCGTGGGCTCCTACATGGCCGGCTTCTTCCCCTGCATGATGTTCGGTATCCCCGGCGCTGCCTGCGCTATGATCGCCACCGCCAAGTCCAACAAGAAGAAGGCCGCCATCGGCCTGGTTGGCGCGGCTGCTGTCTGTGCTTTCCTGTGCGGCGTTACCGAGCCCTTCGAGTTCGCTTTCATGTTCCTGGCATTCCCCCTGTACGTTGTCTACGCCGCTCTGTACGGCATCTTCGCCGCCATCACTGTGGCTCTGGGCTTCCGCGCCGGCTTCTGCTTCTCCGCCGGTGCTACCGACCTGCTGTTCTCCGCTAGCCTGCCCGCCGCTGCCAAGACCTGGCTGATCATCCCCATGGGCATCGCTGCCTTCGTGGTATTCTTCGCCGTGTTCTACTTCGCCATCAAGAAGTGGGATCTGAAGACCCCCGGCCGTGAGGACGACCAGGAGGGCGAGCTGAAGATCGAGCTGGCCAACAACGACTACACCGCTATGGCTTCCGTCATTCTGGAAGGCCTGGGCGGCAAGGACAACGTTGCTAGTGTCGATCACTGCATCACCCGTCTGCGTCTGGAAGTAAAGGACCGTCTGCTGGTCAACGAGGCTAAGATCAAGGCCTCCGGCGCCGCCGGCGTCATCCGTCCGGGCAAGACCTCCGTGCAGGTCATCATCGGACCCAAGGTCCAGTTCGTTTACGACGAGTTCAAGAAGCTCGTAAAGTAAGCCATCGACCTTCCTGTGGCCCACACAGATAGAGTCCGTCCCCCCAAGCAGTCCGCTTGGGGGGATTTTTTTGCGCAAACCGAGGCGTTTGGCAAATAAGGATTTGTGGGGTTGACAGAGAAACTCCTTCCCCCTCCTGCATGGAGGGGGTGCCCACCGCAGTGGGCGGGGGTGGAGGGGACCAGGAACTATATTTTCTTGCAGTTGGATGAGTTGCATTTTCTGAATTTAGGCTGATTTTTTCAACGAACCTACCGGCTTTCGTTAGGTGTCCCCTCCACCCCCGGCCTGCGGGCCACCCCCTCCATGCAGGAGGGGGGGAAGAGCTTGCCTTCGGTACCTACCGTTTACCCCGTTAACTCCCCATTTGCCGAAGTATTCATAGGCTCGCAGCTTACGCCCCGGATCTGGTTGTAAATTTCCCCCTTGACATTTCTTAGCAATTTGTATAATATCCGATAGTACGATTTCGGACAAAGGAGCGTCTATGGAAAAGGATTACCGCCAAGTCAGCCGCCTGAACAATGTACTCAGTGAGATCAACGGCTTATATCACGACCTGGCCCAGCATCTGGGGGTATCGGACAGTGTTTTGGGCATCCTGTACACCGCCCAGTGCCAGGGTGGAAGCTGCAGCCTGCGGCAGATCTGCCTGCTGACCGGTATGAGCAAGCAAACCCTGAATTCCGCTTTGCGGAAAATGGAGGCGGAAGGGCTTCTCTCCCTTCAGGCCATGGGCGGGAAGCAGAAAAAGGTCTGCCTGACACCTGCGGGAAAAAAATTGGCTTCCCGTACCGCCGTGGTGGAATTGGATATGGAAACCTCTATCCTGGACAGCTGGGGCCCGGAAGAAGCGGAAACCTTTCTCCTCCTCAACGAACGCTATTTGCAGGGCCTGCGCCAGGGCCTGGAGCAACTCAAAGAAAAGGAGCAATTATGAAACCCCAAATTCAGCTATCGGATCATTTTACCTATGGGCGGCTGATCCGTTTTACCCTTCCTTCCATTGCCATGATGGTATTTACCTCCATCTACAGTGTGGTGGACGGCTTTTTTATCTCTAACTTTGCGGGCAAGACCGCCTTTGCGGCCCTGAACCTCATCTGGCCCTTTTTGCTGATTTTGGGCGGCATGGGCTTTATGGTGGGCACCGGCGGCACGGCACTTGTCTCCCGGTGCCTGGGAGCAGGCGACAAGAACCAGGCAAGGCGGTATTTTTCCCAGCTCATCGAGTTTACCGCCATTCTGGGCCTGCTTCTGACCGTTGTCGGGCTTGTATTCATGGAGCCCATCGCAAGGCTTTTGGGTGCCACCGAGGAAATGGTGCCGGACTGCGTGCTCTACGGACACATCGTCATTTCCTTTAACGTGGCCTTTATGTTCCAGAATGTGTTCCAGAGCTTCCTGATTGCCGCCGAACAGCCCCGGCTGGGGCTCATTGCCACGGTAGGGGCAGGCCTGACCAATATGGTGCTGGATGCCCTGTTTGTGGGCGTTTTCCGCTGGGGGCTTGCCGGTGCGGCTCTGGCAACGGGCCTGAGCCAGACAGTGGGTGGCCTCATCCCTCTGGTATTCTTCCTGAATAAAGATAACGGCAGCGCCCTGCATCTGTTTTTCACCCCCATGGAAGCCCAGCCTCTGCTGCAGGCCTGCGGCAACGGCGCTTCGGAGCTCATGAGCAATATTTCCGGCTCCCTGGCTGCCATGGTTTACAACTTCCAGCTTCTGCACTTTCTGGGGGAAGACGGTGTCTCTGCCTACGGCGTCATTATGTATGTGGGCTTTATCTTTGTAGCCATCTTTGTGGGCTATTCCATCGGCTCAGCGCCCATCATCAGCTTCCACTACGGCGCCGAAAACCAAAAGGAGCTCCGGAATATGTTCCGCAAAAGCACCTTCCTGGTGGGCATTTGGGGCATTCTTATGGCCCTGGCCGCATTCCTGATGGCCGGACCCCTGGCAAAGCTCTTTGTGGGCTACGATGAAGCTCTGTTCCTTCTGACCCGGAACGCCATGAAGCTCTACAGCCTGGCCTTTTTGTTCGCCGGCTTCAATATCTTTGTATCCTCCCTGTTTACGGCCCTGAACAACGGCACCGTCTCCGCCATCGTCTCCTTCTGCCGGGCCCTGGTGCTGCAAATCGGTATGGTCCTGCTGCTGCCCGGCCTGGTCGGTCCAAACGGACTGTGGCTGGCGGCCTTTGCCACGGAAAGCTGCGCCCTAATTGTAGATGTTTTCTTCCTTCTGAAAAACCGGAAAAAGTACGGATATT
The DNA here is from genome assembly GCA_934565415.1 of uncultured Oscillospiraceae bacterium. Lineage (GTDB taxonomy): Bacteria > Bacillota > Clostridia > Oscillospirales > Oscillospiraceae > Faecousia. Next base: position 1,109 of record CAKTHQ010000007.1, on the reverse strand, counting down.
TCTAAGCCGGATTGGTGCAGATATTCCACCGGCTTACGTAAAAAGTCTCCGTTTTCGCTTGCAATTTGTCTCATAACATGGTATTCTATAGGGGACAGTCCAAACAAACACATACAAGGAGGACGCACTTTTGAAAAAGACGACCCTAGTCATTATGGCCGCAGGTATCGGCAGCCGATACGGCAGCGGTGTCAAGCAGCTGGCCAGTGTGGATGCTTCCGGTCACATCATCATGGACTATTCCATCCACGATGCCATCGAGGCAGGTTTCAATAAAATTCTTTTTATCATCCGCAAAGATATTGAGGACGATTTCCGGGAAATCATCGGCAACCGAATCGAAGCCATGTGCTCTGCCCACGGCGTGGAGGTGGGCTACTGCTTCCAGTCCCTGGCCGACATTCCCGGCGTTCTCCCCGAAGGCCGCACCAAGCCCTGGGGCACCGGTCAGGCTGTTCTGGCCGCCAAAGAGCTCATCGATTCCCCCTTTGCCGTCATCAATGCCGATGACTACTACGGCAAGAGCATCTACAAGGATATTCACGACTACCTGTGCCAGGACCATGCGGACAACGCCTTCTGTATGGCGGGTTTTATCCTCAAGAATACCCTGTCCGACAACGGCGGCGTAACCCGGGGCATCTGCCAAGTAAAAGACGGTTACCTTACCAATGTGGTGGAAACCAAAAACATCCAAAGCGATGCCACGGCCAACGGTGTGCAGCTGGACCCGGACAGCTTTGTTTCCATGAACCTGTGGGGCCTGTCCCCCGCCTTCCTGGATACTCTGGAGGAAAACTTCAAAGTCTTCTTCGAAACCGATGTCCCCGCCGATCCCCTGAAATCCGAGTATCTGCTGCCCATCCTCATCGGTCAGCTTCTGCAAAAGAATGCTCTGACGGTTCAGGTGCTGCCCACCCACGATAAGTGGTTCGGTGTAACCTACGCTGCCGATAAGGCAGCCGTCACCGAAAGCTTCCGCCAGCTGATTGCCGCCGGAATGTACAAAGAGGACCTATACAGCGACCTGTAAATCATAACCACCACTAAAGTGGTGGTTTGCACAGACCCTAGAAGGGTCATTACAGGCTTCACCCCTAAAGGGGCAT